>NZ_JAVLSP010000030.1:0-39933 GCF_031528575.1 Candidatus Sororendozoicomonas aggregata | reverse complement strand
TGAGGATAATAGTGGGGCTATTTGACGAAGAAGCAGGAATTTTTAGACCAATTTATCGCAACCGCAGTAGGGTAGTCTATTCTCGGACAGGCTCCTAGTCCTTGTGGTGCTTGTTGCACAGCCCTCAGGATCGAACAGCACCTGAACTGCCAACGACATCACGCCAGACGTCAGGGTTTCCCACCTGTTTTTTCACCGAAGCCACGTTAATCATATAGCCTGGCCGGCCAGTATTGAGTGCTTGTATTTCATGGTTGCCGCTATTGAGCAGAATGTGCTGAAATAACTGCCGCTCACTGTCAGTCAGGGGTGCATCAGGCTCCGGCACTGAAGAGTTACCACCGCGCTCAATTTGAGCAATCAATAACTTGACCTGAGCATCAAGCATGCCTGTACGGTCTTTGCCACTTTTGCAGTTGTATAATGGTACACCATTGATAAAGTGTGTCAGCAACAATAAACGGGTAGCCATCTTGTAGGCATTCACGCCTTCTTTGCGGTGTTCCCCCGACTTGAATAATCCCCTTACCTGTTTGCTCAGCTGCCTGACAATACAGACCGTTGTATTGATCGATTTATACGCTTTACGCAGGTTGTCAGCATTGCTTTCAAGCAGCTCTGCCCTCTCAGCGTCGCCCGCAGACCGGGACACGTTTGCATCATCACGCAAATTCTGAATCTCATGGTGTAACTGATCCATACGGCGCTCTTGTTCCAGCAGAAAGTCACCTGTCCATCCACCGAGCGTCTCAGTTTTATCGTCAATATCACCCGTTAACTGTGTCAGCGCCTTGCGGTTATAGGTATCTGATACTTTCCACCCCCCTGTGATAGCTGATAGTTGGTGATCAACTGCCACTTTATTCACACCGAGGTTCAAGCACAGAATATTCAGATCAATGTTCAGGGTTTTATGGCTTCCATCAGCAGCCTTAATGGAGAATGACAAGGGGCTTTCTTCAGCGAGGGCTTCAAAGGCTTCAATCTGCTCCGCAACCATTCCCCTTTCAACAGAGCCGCCGTATAACTTCATCATCCACTCAGGTGTTGGGGTAAGTTGTGAGACAGAAACAAGGTTAAGTGGTATGGCCTCGTTCGGGTTTTGTTCCCAGCGCCGGATCAAATCAGGCTTAAGCGTCAAAGCAGCCAGTACCGACGCCCTTGCCCGAACCTTTGTTGCCGCCTTTCTGTCTTTTTGACTCTCAATGCCATAGGCTACATGGGTGCCATGCCTGACGCCAGCCCAAAGGCAATCACCCCCTTTTGAAAAAGTAGATGTCCACAGGTTAACGGCATGCTCTCCAGCATCGGTTGTAGCTGAGCAAATACCGCCACCTGAAAGCGTTGGAAACAGGGCCTGCGTTTTTTCAGCACCGTCAACGGATAAAATGAGTTTAGCCGCCGGACGTTGTTCGCTCACCATAAGGCTATCGCCGTCAGTAAAGGATGACCGAATCATTTGCCAGGGCTGTTGGTTAGTTTGCTTGACAAAGCGTGACTTGAATTCCGAAAGAAGGCGCTTCTGATCCAGTGGGTGAATGACACCGTCGGCTTTTGCGGCGCGTGACAACTGTTTTACCAATTGGCTATTCATGGTTTTTATCCGGGCGATTTTTCGGGGGTTTGTTTCTGGCTGGTGGGCCTCATTATTTGCATTTTTAACAGCCAAATTATGGCGTTTTTGAGACAGTTGCTGTTTTAACTCTATCAAATTTGGTCCCAGGGCGTTCATATCATTAATCGTATCAATCGCAAACGACAACTTATTGATTGCCAGCTGATTAAGACCTCCCTTGCTCACAGCACTTGCCCACTGTCCCTGCTTTAGACGGGTATTTTTCGCATGGCTTAACACCTCTGAAGCGGTTCTTGTTTTAATGTTTTTTTTGGCGCTGTGTGATTTAAGCAGGTGACGAAAAAAAGAAACAAGGCGGGTAGGTGATGAAATTTTACGTTTTTTACCGTTAAGGTTGGCGAATGTCGTCGTTTGTTTTCTGGTTTGTTCTCTTATAGGTGCATTGATATCGGATTTATCTGTAGAGAGCAGCTTTTTCCCGGGAATCACCAGCTTCATGATGATCAACCATACTTTTTATTAATATGAATTCATCGTAAACAAAACACTACGGATAATCCATAAACCGGGTATTCTCTTTTTTTAAGATGGCATTTAAGAAGGCTTGCTGAAATTGGCGGGTTAACAGGTAAACTGGAGAATTTTTTGTGAAAACTGACGGACACGCTCCCAATCAGTATATTCTATCTTGTGCTCACCCCTTGTCGGACCATCGGTCATCTTCATGATACATTTGATTAACAAACGATCCCAAAAGCCATATTTACTGTATTCCAGAGCACCGGCAAACACATCAGTAGCATCAGGCTGCCAAGCTGTTTGCTTAAGGTATTTTATACTATAAGGGTTCGTACTGGCTTTTGAACGATGTGGCTTTCTCGCCGTCAGGTTCACTGAAAAAAAGAAGCTCGTCATGGCATTGAGTTGTTCGGTATGCCCCTCAACAAACTGCCGGAAAAGGATATGGTGTTTACCGTAACGCACTGAACACCCCAGTACAACGGCGTCCCACTGTGACAGGGAAAACCCTTTGGGCAAAGCAGCAACACTGTACATGGATACCACATGCTCAGGGCGGCTCAGCAGCGCCACCAGTTTTTCTGTAATGGTGCGGGTTTGCCCATCAAGACTCATATACAGAAGCGCGATGTTAGCCATGAGTATATACTCTCCCTTCCATTCCCTCACAAACAAAGCGCACTATGTATACCAACATCTCCAGGTATCTGGATCAATTACGCACCCAGAAACCTCTGGTGCATAATATCACCAATAACGTTGTAACCAATACAACAGCTAATGCCCTGCTGGCCATTGGCGCGTCGCCAGTTATGGCCCACGCGTCAGATGAAGTGGCTGATATGGTAGCGCTTGCTGACACGCTGGTGATAAACACAGGCACAATTACCCGTACCGATCTTGAAAGTATGATCATAGCAGTAGATGCTGCCGGGTGCCTGAAAAAGCCCTGGATACTTGACCCTGTCGGCATAGGAACCACGCCCTTCAGGCTCCAGGCCAACCTGAAGCTTCTCAGCTACCAACCTTCAGCCATCAGAGGGAACGCCTCTGAAATTATCACCCTGTGTACAGGTAAACCCTCCGGTAAGGGCGTCGACAGTGAACAGCCCAGTGAATCAACCATTGTATTTCTACAGGAAAAAGCCACGGAAACGCGCGCCACCATTGCCGTTACCGGTGCAACGGATATCATCACTAATGGCAGACAAATCGCTCGCCTGCACAATGGTGACCCCATGATGACAACCATAACAGGTACGGGTTGCGCGGCAACAGCCATAGCAGGGGCATTTTTAGCTGTTTGTCCCCCTTGGGATGCCTGTGTAGCCGCGCTGTCATGCCTCGGCATTGCCGGTGAGATCGCTGCCAGTATCAGCAAGGGCCCCGGCTCTTTGCAGTTTAACCTCCTTGACCAGCTTTATCAGTTAAATGGACCAATCATTGAGCAGCACCTGGAACTGGAAATCTGAGCCTGCTGTATTTATTCGACTAACGTCGAAGGTATTCTATACCAATGACTTTTTCTAACGCCTGGCAAGGAAACAACCCGTTACCCCATCTAACCCACCTGTTAATGCGCCGTGGTAAAAAGCGCGGTGTAATAAGCAGCAACAAAAGTTAACGAATGACCGAGGCGTCGCCCATGAAAACACCAACACTGCTGCTATCGCTATCGCTTTCACTCTTTACGCTATTACCTGTACAGGCGGACTCTGGCTCAGCGCTGAACAAAAAAACAGCGCATGTTACGATGGTCGTTCCGTTTTATGCGGCTATTACACACTTGACCCCTATCGCACTTTCTACCCGGTTCATCAATAAGGACACCATTGAGTTATCCGGGTCAGGCACTTTCCAACTTGAAGCCAATGCTCAGGCCCGGGTTACTGTTGCCGCCAATCACTCCGGTTTACCGAGCGGGGAACCTATAAATATCCGGTACTTTTTAGACGGTAAAGGCCCATCATTTAAAACACCCGCCAATAAAACCCATAAAGGCACCCATACACTAGCTGTATACACACGTGCGCCAGTAAACGCATTAAACCATGCCCGCGCGTACAGCAATCAGTTCACCCTGACAGTGTCAGAGTTATAACACCACTGTCATGTAACACCCAAAGGATTTCAAGCCGCTATGGGCCAGCAAGTCAGTGAACCCCCAGGAGCCTGCCAAGAGCAGGTGACTGGGATGAACGAACGCCGCCAACAGCCGCTATGCGCTTTTGTGAAATATCCGGGCTAGCACACACCATGGGATGCGTTATCTTTTTCGGGTACGTTTTCGGGTCTATTGCCAGCCCAGTTGGAAAGTACGTTAATGCTTTGATGGATGTCCTGTAATAACTTGTCCATCAGGTCGCGGCTCAGGTTTTCCTTAACAACCATACGCAGCACTGAAATACTACTGGCATTAGCGGGCAGCGTGTAGGCAGGAATGATCCAGCCAAATTTTCGTAACTGGTCTGACAGGTCAAACACCGTATACCGGCTCTCATCCAGTAAACGCACCACAACAACAGGTAAAAACTTCACATCGGTGAGTAGTTCAAAATTTCCCTGTTCTATGAGTTTTTTTTCCAGGTAGCGGGCATTTGCCATAATTTGATGCATGATACGCTGGTAGCCGTCCTTGCCCAAGCGTAAAAACTGGTAATATTGCACCAGCAGCATGGCACTGGAGCGGGAAAAATTAAGGCTATAGTTTTTCATTTCTCCGCCCAGGTAGTTGATGCTAAAAGGCAGCTCTTTATGTAACACCTGTTTATCACGAAAAATTACCGAACCCAGCCCGGCATAGACAAGCCCGAATTTATGGTTGGATACGTTAATGGAGCGCACCTGCTCAAGGCGGAAATCCCACGGAAACTCCGGTGCGACAAAGGGTAAAATAAAACCGCCACTGGCGGCATCAACATGGATAGGAATCTCTTGCCCGGTAAGGTGTTTGTAATGAATCAGCTTTTCATTAATATCAACGACATCATCCATCTGCCCCGTAAATGTGGTGCCTATCACGGCCCCCACTGCGATGGTGTTCTCATCAATATGATTCAGTACATCCACACCATTGATAGTGTAGCGGTCAGGTTGAAGGGGAATGCGGCGCATCTCAACATCAAAATACCGTGCAAATTTTTCCCAGCAGGTGTGCACATCGGCCCCAAAGACAATATTGGGGCGATTGTATTCCAACCCCTGTGTTTTCCTTTTCGTTCGCCAGTTCCATTTATGGGCCAGTAGCGCCAGCATAATGGCCTCAGAAGAGCCAACGGTAGAAAAACCCACAGGTTCGCCATTGTCAGGGGCATTAAACAGGGAAGCCTGCATGCGGATAATGCGTTGCTCAATAACATTGAGCTGAGGGTATTCATCTTGATCCACCAGATTACGGGTAGCGCCATGCATAAAGAGCTGTTCAGCTTCTGGTTCCATCCAGGTACTGACAAAGCTGGCTAAATTTAATGCCGGATTTCCGTCCAGATTAAGTTCATCCATCACGATACGGTAGGCGGTTTCAGGAAGCAGGGGGCTATCGGGGAGCCGGTATTTTGGGATACTTTCGCTGCACCAGCGGCTGCCATAGGTAGGTGTCAGGGCATCGTCATTCATCGTGTTCACCTTAAAGGATTCATCAATCGACAAGGGTATGTATAGCAGGTGAGCGTATGAACTGAGGCCGCAAAAAAGCCAGCGAAGGTGGAGGCGACTCGCGAAAGCCTCTGTGCCAACGTCAAAACCCCAAACCTTTATGGTCATTAAAGGCAATACAAAGGTAATACAATGCCTGGCTTTTTTTGTAATCTACTCTTTATGTACTGGAAAAATACTGGACACCCATAATTTTAACCCTATAAAAGCTAAGGATAAATTTATGGGTGTCCTTTAGTTCCGCTTGGGTGTCCTTTAGTTTCTGTTTCGTCCTTTATTTTCTTTAGTTTCACTTTAGTTTTCCCTATTAAAATTCAGGGATGAGTGGCTCTTGGTGGAGCCTGTCGTTATTCGACAGTAGCTGATATTGCATAACTGGCATGACATGCCCATAATAGGCCCACCACTTTAGGGATGTTTCAGTGGTAACCCGTATAACCAAAAAAGAACAATAAAAGAACAATAAACCATGAAAAGTAAAACCGGATTTTTTTTGTTGCTTTCAGGCATGAGTGCAGTTGTATTTTCGGACAACTCCACGACAGAAATATTTATACCGTCAGACACTCCAGCCAGTGGTCATAACATCTATCAAACAGTAAGGCTAGCTGAGTCGCCAGAAGTCATCCTGAACAGGCACATTGTTCAGCTGGCGCAGGGCACTGATCTGGATACGATAAAAACGCTGTCTGTTCCATTAGGTAACGGCATTAATGTTGATTTTCACGGGGTTAGAACCGAACTCACCTCCTCTGGATCAAGAGTATGGGAAGGCCAACAGCTAACAGGCGGGGTCAGTACGTCAGAGCCTGCTATGAATTACGCTGTTTTAGTGGAAAGAAAGGGAAGAATAACAGGAACAGTCCGCTACGAGGGAAAATTGTATAAAATAACTCCCCTGGAGCAAGGTCAGCATGTTATTGCAAAAATAGATGAAAGTAAGGCGTTGCCAGCGCACCCTGAAAACTTCGCGAAGATAATAGAAGAGTCATTGCGCTCAAGACTTCTTGCGAGCCAGAAAAATCGTTCAGGTTTTCGTGCGCCAGGGGCTATTCCGGTGATTCGGGTGATGGTTCCATTCACCCCGTATGCCAAATCAGCAACAGCAGACATTTATGCATTAATTGATTTGGCCATAGCTGAAACCAATTCCGGGCTAAGAAACAGTAATATTCAGGCAAAGCTGGAATTAGCTCATGCCTTTGAAGTACCTAAACCCGACTCAACATCAGAGTTGGTGAAAAATGCACGAGATCAGTATCAAGCGGATATTGTGGTTTTTTTACAAGACCTATCGTCAGCTGGGTTTGCATTCGGTATAGGGGTTAACGAAGATAAAGCCTTCGCCCGTGTTAACGTGCACTACGCTACTGGTTCTTCTGTATTTGGTCATGAAATTGGTCATTTAATCGGAGCGCTACACGACCCGGTTACTGAAATAAACGGTGATAATTATCCATTTCCCTACGGGCATGGTTACATTAACCCTGACTTTAAGTGGCGAACCATTATGTCCTATGGTGGCCCCTGCAATTATTGTCCACGACTTAATTATTGGTCATCGCCTGAGCAGACTTATCAGGGTGATGCAATGGGAGAAGAGAACGTTAGTGATACCGCTCGTGTCTGGAGCGAAAGGGCATTTACTGTCGCTAGCTTTCGTGGCGGAGCTGACGGCACTAACCATAATTCTGTTCCTGAGGCCGTCATTACCACTACACCTGAAGGCAAACAAATTACCGGAGCAGGTACCATTGAACTCAGTGGTATGAAATCGAATGATGCCGATGGCGATCCACTGTCTTACCGCTGGCAACAAATTGCTCCGTTAACACCGAAAGCAACCATCGTATTCCCCTTCTCTATAGCAACCAACGTCACCTTTGATGAGACTCAGGTTGAAACAACATACCGTTTTCAGCTCACAGTCGCAGACAAGGAATCTAGCAGTAGCGCAGAAGTGAGTATTTTACAGCGACCCAAAAGTGCGGAGGGTTCCAGTGATGCGAAACAGTGCTCCCAAACTGACCCCGCCGCGAAAAACTTACCGTTATGGAACGAAACGACGGCATACAGCACTGGGAACAGGGTCAACTATGAAGACCTCGTGTGGGAAGCTAAGTGGTGGATTAAAGGAGAGCAGCCGGACAGCAGTACCGCATGGCTGCTCATAAGTGATGTGCTATTAGCTTGGGAACAGGGAAAATCCTACGTTCAAGGTGATCAGGTTATATTTGATAATCGCATTTTTGAAGCAAAGCAATGGACCAGCGCCAGCCCGGCCAACTCACCCAACCTCTGGGTTGACCGAGGCTCCTATGATTGCAAGCTCTGAAGTGTAAGGCACTACCTTTGGACACCTCACCACGATAGTCAGACAACTATTTGAGGTGAAAAATGAGTGCTAACGAAAGGATTCAGAGGAAATCCCGAAACTGACTAAAACGATGGGTATCTCTGGTGCGATCAAGCAGGGGTACCCACTGCAAAGCTTTAGGAGCCTGACCGAGAATAGCGCCCGTAACGAGGATTGCGAGAAATTGAGGATAAAAATTTCTGCTTCTGGGAAGAATAGCGGGGCTATTTGACGAAGAAGCAGGAATTTTCAGACCAATTTATCGCAACCGCAGTAGGGCAGTCTATTCTCGGTCAGGCTCCTAAATCTTCATTGCTTACTGTTTATGAAAAACCTCAGAAATTGCTTTAAAGCTATCCGCTGATGCCCGTTCCCAAAATAGGGAGAAACTGTCATTGATTTTTTTACCCAACAATTCACCCTCTTTCAATGAAGGATGAATACTGTCAAAAGGCACGGCAAGACCATCATGAGTACGTTGTAAAATATGACTGGGACATAGCTTGTTGACATCATTAATACCCATCGCGCCAATAAGAGAAAAACAGGATTCCATGGTCGCCTTATGATAATGCGCGACACGCTCTCGCTTACTGGTCACATTCAATGCCTTGCTTCGAACAGGGTCCTGCGTGGCAATACCTGTTGGACAATGATTGGTATTACAGGCCCGTGACTGAATACAGCCCATCGCCATCATCATGGAACGGGCTGCATTTACCATATCCGCCCCAACTGCCAGCTTGGTAAGGACATTGAAGCCTGAGGCAGTAATCCCCGACGAGATAATACGAATATCCTTCCGCAACCGGGCGCCGACTAAACAATTATGAAGAAAATAAGTGCCTTCAATACAAGGCAGTCCCATATGGTTGGTTAGCTCAACTGGCGCTGCGCCGGTCCCACCCTCGGCACCGTCAACGGTAATAAAGTCTGGGAGAATTCGCATTTCAAGCATGGCTTTAATGATCGCCATGACGTCCTCTTTGCGCCCCACACAAAGCTTAAAGCCAACGGGCTTGCCTTCTGATAGTTCCCTTAACTGTTTGATAAATTTGAGTAACCCTTTTGGCGAGTGAAAAGCTGAGTGAGCCGCAGGTGAAATACAATCCTGCCCCATGGGTATCCCTCGAATTTCAGACACTTCCTGTGTAATTTTCGCCGCAGGTAACACACCGCCATGACCTGGTTTTGCTCCTTGGGAAAGTTTTATTTCAATCATTTTCACTTCCGCTCTGCGGGCATTCTCCTTGAAGCTTTCAGGGCAAAAGTTACCGCTGTCATCTCGACAGCCAAAATAACCACTGCCGATTTGCCAGATCAGGTCACCACCGGCTTCCAGATGATAGGGGCTAATACCACCTTCACCGGTATTATGCGCAAAACCTCCCATCATAGCTCCGCCATTTAACGCACGAATGGCATTGGCTGACAGGGCACCGTAACTCATGGCTGAAATATTAAGGCGTGAGGCGCTGTAGGGTTGCAGGCAATCCGTCCCTCCCACCGTGACCCTGCACGATTGTTGGCAAACAACAACAGGCACCAGAGCATGGTTGGCCGATAAAAATCCACGTTCGTACAAATTACGCTCAGTCCCAAATGCTTTCGTATCACGCACTGCTTTGGCTCGCTGGTAAATCAGGGAGCGCATTTCACGGTTAAAGGGTTTCTCATCCGTGTTACTGGCAATAAAATACTGACGAATTTCCGGACGAATAAACTCAAGGACATAACGTATATAGGCAACGACAGGATACAGTCGGTTCAGTGTATGGTGACTGCATAAGTAATCATAGGAACCCACTAACGTATAGGTGACGGTAAGGACCAGCCACCAAGGGCTAAACCCCAACTCCCACGCCATAATACCCGCTAGATTACCCGGTATTGTCACTAACCATAGAACTCGCTGCATAACTGTCATAGCATTGCCCCTGTTGAAAAAATAATCTCTACAGCGAAACAAATCTCACTCATCACAGTGCTAATATCAGGGTAGAACAAGCAAAGAATCAAGAAAGGTGATGGTGTACGTCAATTATACTTATTTAGAATATCCAGCGGACACTCCCATAGAACTCACGACCAGGTTCCATAATTTGTGTGGACTCAGGATTGAGTGGATCATTCGAGCGTTTGTTCAGATGCCTGGTGTAGGCCTTGTCGAAAAGATTATTCACACCCAGATTCATTAACAGACGTTTACTGAACTGGTAGCTGACTGCCATATTTATCACACCGTAACCGGCTGTTTCACCGGCATCCAGTTCCGTGTTTTCATCAAAACCCGCGCCAAAGTCTTTATAAACCCGGTGCTGTGCCACTGCCAATACCCAGTCAACATTCGCTTTCCACTGGTTTTTATGCCAGTTGAGACTGACTGTAACCGATAAGGGAGCAATTTGCGCCAATGCGCCGCCATCGCTTTTATTACGACCATGGGTGTAGGCCAGCTCCCCGCGGTACTCCCATTGTTCAGAGAGCATCCGCGTATATACCGCTTCAATACCGTACAGTTCAGCATCAATATTTTTGTAAAGCAGCGCTTTTTTTAACTGTCTGCCCGAACCCTTAATATGCTTGTATTGGAGAATGTAGTCATCCACATCATCATAAAAAGCGACAACCTCCATTGAAGAGATATACCTCTTTTTGCGCCAGCCCAACTCAATTTGCCGGTGTTTCTCAGGCTTTATATCCGGGTTACCAACAACGTATTCTCCCATCATTGACAGTGCCCGGAAACGTTGATCAACATCCGCGGAAACAACTGTCCGACTTAAAAATACCGTTAACTGCTGGTCGTGGGTTAATTGACGCGCCAAACCCAATACACCACTCACATTTATCTCATTTACTCCGCGGGTGTCAGAGTCATAAAATTGCTTATAAAGCGAGTCAGGATTAGCCCCACCCATATACCCTGACGCATAGTAGTCTGCCTTGGTGGCATCGGCTGTGAAGTAATCCAGGCGGGCACCTGTTGTTAATGTATTCTGGCGATCAAGCTGTGTATAGGCCTCAGCAAAAAGGCCAACACGACGTGTTTCCACCCCGGGCCTGTCCAGGGAAATCACGGGTAAATCGCCTAAGTCTAGATGACCAGGGCCACCCATACGATGGTAGCTGTCGCTGTTATTTCCGAGATAATCAATACCTACCGTCAGCTCTGTTTTTTTCAGGCTAGCCAGCGTTTTGAATGTCGTCCCCCACGTGTCAGAGACTGATTTTGAGTCCATTGGCATAACGCTGGACTCATAGCCCTTACGTTCCCTTAACGTGTAAGTATCCATCCAGTGTTCAACATCGGTGCGATACGCACTCAAATGAAGTGTCTGGAATACACTGCCATGCAGGGCTTGCTCGAATTTAATCCTGTATGTATTGCTGTTGGCCCAGGGCACATCCATGGGATGGGCATAGGCATACAACAAATCGCGATCGCGCACCCCCTCGTAGTTTAATTCCAGGTAGGAATCCGGTGTCAGGTTATAACCAAAAACAATGCCACCACTACTGGACGTATAGGCAGAACTTACCTTATCACCCTTGCCGTCTTTATAATTGCCCTGATGTTCGTGACTACCATAAAGGCGAACAAACTCTCCTTCACTCCCTGCGATTAGATCGGTACCCAGCATCTGCTTTTCACTGTTGGTGGTAGCCTTGACATCAACGGTACCTGTGAGCGTATTTTCCGTGAAGTAAGGGCGATCGCGCTCAAGCAATACCGTACCGCCACTGCCGCCAGCACCGTTAACGACACCGCGCTTGCCCCTCAATACTGTAATCTGGTCATAACCTTGCCGACTGACATAGCTCGATGATGTATCCATACTTGCTGGGCAGGCACCTTGAATATAACCACCATCAAGCACCATATTAAGGCGGAACTTACCCTGCCCACGCAATACCGGGTCAAAACCTCTACCACCTTTTCTAATCGTTGATAACCCCAGAAAAGCTTCAAGGTCTTTGGCTAATTCGCCATAGGGCGTGTTATGAAGTGACTGAATATTTTTATTTTCAACGGCAGACTGTTTTTTTCTGGCTGCCGATACAGTCACAGTTTCAAGCTCAATCACAGGCTGGTCGGCCAAAACGACAGTACTCAATAGTAGTCCTTTTACAGCACAGGTTATACATCGCCCTGTTTTCACAACAACCCTCCACCCGTTATGGAAAATAATAGCTAAGCTCTACTAGCAAAACTTGACGTTAGTCACCGTTAAGCTGAATTGTGATCAGGATACATCGCTAATAACCGCACAGATAAATTCGCTTTTTAGAACACTCTTTTTGTTTTTGTGTATTTGGGTAAATGTGGTAAATGATTTAACTTATGCTAAGATACGGAAAGTTGATCCATACTCGATAGCATTGTAGGCACCACACAGTCTTTATCAACAAAAAAAGACAAAAATTATTTATGTAAGCCGGAGAAATTTTATGGGGTTAATTTCCCTTCCCCATAAATAACCATAAATAAACTGGAGAGCGAAAAGAGTGCGATAGAGAGTGCGATAGATAGAGTAGGAGGGCATTTAACTTACAATAATGATGTGGAGTAGTACGCGCATGTTCAAAACAACAAGAAGTTATTTCATTTTTTTTACCTTAATAATAGTCGTTATACAAAATGCTGGGGCTGTCTCCTTTGCGACAGACTATAAAATTTTCAGCAATGGTCAACATATAGGTAACTTGAATCGTTCTACCAACAGCGAAGGGCATACCGTGGTTGTGACACAATTCAAGATGCTACCTGAAGCTGAAGCGCATAACCCCATCGATAGAGAAAAACTGATGGAACAGCTCTGTCATGGCCAATACCCTCCTTTGCAGAGTGTTTTCCATCATATTCAATCATTGCTTTCACCCTCATCCCCTGATTGTGCATCACCAATACAGACTAATGAAATGTCCATCACCCTGATAGAAAACACCCAGCAGTCAAATTCGGTGATTTATCATTTTTCAGGTCAGACAAGTTACTTCTCAGAAGCTGATTCAGCTGACAACAAGTTTGTTTTTATTAACAATACAAAAGAAGTTTACAGAGCTAACTCTTATGAAGGTCTTGATATAAAAAACCTGACTGAAGAAACTCCAACCACTGTGGAAGACGAAGGAGTTGATTCCGTTACAACGATTCCAGGCGAACGTATTGAGACTATCAGCTCTCTGATTACCGCTACTCTGAGTGATATTCATGGTGTGGAAGTCAGTCACTCGCTACTCCTTTTTGGTCAACATTTTGAGCAACTACTAACCCGGTTAGTTAAGGAGCGATGTCATAGAAGTGAATTACTTAAATTACAATCTATATTTCCTGTTTTTATACAAATTCTTGAAAAACATGATTCTGAAGTAATTTCTGAAGAATCGGACTTTGAAGTATTTCCTGGAGGGTTTGGTCAAGAATTAGTTTATGATTCAACCCTTAATATGTTTATACAACAAGACCCTGCTAATGATCAAAATCCTTGTGGAACTACCACAAGATATCAGCTCAATGACAACGGCATTATTTCTTCCATAACCATTAATAATAAGGCAGGTGAAGTGATATTTTCCAGTAAGAAATAAACACGGATATAATCTGAGCAGTGCGCCTGCCCACTATCAGTCCCGGCAGGTACTCCTTTTACCATTATGACTGGCAGAGACGAAACAACAGGCATCCCAGAGACTCAATACTGCTATTCATCGCAAGCATAGCACTGAAGATACTGATGAGAATCACCGAAAACAAGAATACTTTTTTTGCCCAGACCGCATCATTACCTGTTTGAAACCCCTGCCAGGTTTGCCATACCCAAAAAGCCGCGCCAGAGATCGTAATCACCAGATAAGCATAGCCAGTGTAATGAAAAACCGTCAACAAACCCAGACAAAGTAAAAATAGTACCGAATAAAAAAAGATACTCACTTTGGTCGCGCGAATGCCTTTTATCACAGGCAATACAGGAATTGAAGCTGACTCATAATCAGCGTATCGAAAAATCGTAATGGCATAAGAATGAGGAATTTGCCATAAACACAGCAGCATAAACAAAATGGCTGCTGCTCCGTCCAGTGTATTAGTCACCGCGGTATAACCTACGACAATGGGTGTTGCGCCAGCAATACTGCCTATTTCTGTGCTGCGAGCTGAGGAGCGTTTAAGCCAGAGGGTATAAACAACGACGTAGGTAAATAAACCCAATGCACTGATCGCGGCAGATAATTCGTTGACCTGGATTGCCAACAACCCCATCCCTCCTACGCCAAGAAACACGGCATACGCAATAGCGATGGGGTTGGAAATCTCATGTTGTGCCATGACTCTGTTTTGAGTACGCGCCATCGCACGATCAATATCCTGGTCAATGACATTATTGAATACACACCCCGACGCGATAACGAGGGCAATACCCAGCAATGTTGTGGCTAATTGGACAAAATCAACATGACTTTTGGATGCAAGACAAAATCCCCCAACCACAGTAATCAGGTTACCAACAATAATGCCTGGCTTAGTAATGGATACATATTTTTTAAACAAACCAGCCCACCACAGTGACCAGGCAGCGAACACTGGCTGATCCATTAAGTCATTTCAGTGACTAACTCATCAAGCCACCTGGCAGCAGATGACGATGGTTATACCGCTAGGAGCCGTCTTAAACGTCAGCACATAGCGAGAATCAAGATAAAAACGGCGGATAAAAGGTCGATGCTCAAAGGCAAACAGCCCACTATTTAGCGAACAAAATCGGCTTTGTAGACCCGTTTATCCCAAACCGCAGTATCAGCACAACTTTTAAGACGGCTTCTTAATGATCCATCATGTTGTAATTCAGGTGGTGCATAATCCACAAAGATCCACCGACCACAATAGCAACAATTACCAACGTAAACAGCAGAGCCAACACATTCCATCGTTGTTTTGACGACGCGTTAAGGTGCATGAAAAAGACCAGCTGAACCAGCAATTGAGCCACAGCCGCTGTCACCACAAGGGTTACGGTGAGGGCTGTTGAAAATGTACCATTGATCACCATCCAGAAGGGCACTAGCGTTAACACGATAGAGGCAACAAAACCGGTAATATACTGGGTATACGAACCATGATCAGCGCCACTGTAATCAACAGGTTGTTGTTGTGTGCCCATTAAATCGCTCCCATTAAATAAACAATGGTAAATACGCAAATCCAAATGATATCCAGAAAGTGCCAGAACAAACTTAAACAGGTCAGCCGTGTGGCATTACGGTTATTCAGGCCATGTTGCCGCACCTGAATCATCATAATCATCATCCAGATCAGGCCACAAAATACGTGCAGTCCATGGGTACCCACCAGCGTAAAGAAAGAAGACAGAAAAGCACTACGCTGCCAGCTATTGCCGGATTCCACCAAGTGATGAAATTCGTAAAGTTCCATGCCAAGAAAGGCCACACCCAGTAAAAAAGTGTATACCAACCAGCCCAGCACCTGTCGTTTTTTGCCCCGGTGCATGGCCAAAATAGCTAAACCATAGGTAAAACTACTGGTCAGCAGAATGATGGTTTCCACCAGTACAAAAAACATATCAAACAATTCTTTTGCACCGGGACCACCGAAGGTATTCTCATGGAGTACTGCATAAGTAGCAAAAATACTGGCGAACAGAATGCAGTCACTTAAAAGATAAACCCAGAACCCAAAGGTCGTTTTTGAATCATCATGGGAGTGGTCATCCACATCATGACTGTATGTTAAAACGTCTGCCGACATCAGTGAAACCCCAAGTTAATCAATAGTAGTTTCGTTCTGTTATCGTGATATGACCACACCTATGGGCATAATGTCTCTCAGGCCACAGTCTTTGTTGTTTCAGGCGTTTGCTTTAGATGTGACGCACACTCAGAACGAAGCGCCTTCAGAACGGACTCTGATTCTGCGCGTTCACGACACTGAACGATTTTGCCCTCAATTTTTTCGACCTCACTGGCTTTGACATAGTAGTCAATATCGTAATTGAACACCCGCAGTGCCAACGTTACAAACATTGCCAAGGTGGTCACACCCGCCAGCCACCATATGTGCCAGACAAGGGCAAAGCCCCAGAAGAAGCTGAACCCGGCAATGAGCAGACCGGCCGCCGTATTTTTCGGCATATGAATATCCTGGTAAACCGGCTTTTTCGCGGGCGGCTTCTTGCTGTGTTTCGCTTTTTGTTTTTTGTACCAGTAGTCATCAATACACGATACCACCGGCGTAAACGCAAAGTTGTAGAATGGGGGTGGGGAAGCAACGGCCCATTCCATAGTACGGCCATCCCATGGATCACCAGTGGCATCAGTCAGTGTATTACGCGCCCGGATGCTGACAATAATTTGCAGCGCTTGACAGAAAATACCAATGCCCACCAGCAGTGCCCCAAAGGCGGCTACCATCAGCAGTGGATGCCATCCTGTCGCTGCGTCATAGTGATTCAAACGACGGGTCATACCCATAAAACCCAGAATATACAACGGCACAAACGCAACGTAGAAACCGGTCTGCCAAAAGCAGAAGGCAATCTTGCCGATACGTTCATTGAGCCTGAAACCGAAAGCCTTCGGGAACCAGAAAGTGATTCCAGCCAGCATACCGAAAACCACCCCACCAATAATGGTGTTATGGAAGTGGGCAATTAAAAATACACTGTTATGAAACACAAAATCCGCTGCCGGAATCGACATCAACACACCGGTCATCCCACCTACGGAGAAAGTGATAATAAAACCTAACGTCCACAATATCGGGGAAGCAAACTCAATACGTCCACGGTACATGGTGAACAACCAGTTAAAAATCTTAACGCCCGTTGGTATGGCAATAATCATGGTGGTTATACCAAAGAAGGCGTTAACATTGGCTCCAGAGCCCATGGTGAAGAAGTGATGTAGCCAGACAATAAAGGATAGAACCGTAATCGATATCGTGGCATAGACCATGGACGTGTAACCAAACAATTTTTTTCTGGAAAATACTGAGGTCACTTCTGAAAACACACCAAAGGCAGGCAAGATCAGGATATACACCTCAGGGTGCCCCCACGCCCAGATCAGGTTGATATACATCATCTGGTTACCACCAAAACCGGCGGTAAAGAAATGCATCCCCATGTAGCGATCCAGCGCCAGCATCGCCAGGGTTGCTGTCAGAATCGGGAATGCAGCGATGATCAGGATATTGGTACACAGGGCTGTCCAGGTGAACACAGGCATTTTCATCAAGGTCATACCAGGACAGCGCATTTTTAATATGGTGATAACAAAGTTAATCCCGGTGATCAACGTACCAATGCCCGATAACTGCAATGCCCAGATATAATAATCGACGCCCACCCCCGGACTGTATTCCAACTCCGAGAGCGGTGGATAGGCCAGCCAGCCGGTCTTGGCAAACTCGCCCACAACCAGCGAGGTATTCACCAGCATGGCACCCACCACAAACAGCCAGAAGCTCAGGGAGTTCAGGAACGGAAAAGCCACGTCGCGGGCGCCAATTTGCAGGGGAACCACAATGTTAATCAAACCGATTACCAGTGGCATGGCCACAAAGAAAATCATGATGACACCGTGGGCAGTAAAGATCTGATTGTAGTGATCCGGTGGCAGATATCCCATGGAATCACCCACCGCTATTGCCTGTTGCGCGCGCATCAAAATAGCGTCAGAAAACCCTCGCAGCAACATAACCAGTGCCACGAGAATGTACATCACACCAATTTTTTTGTGGTCAACAGTCGTCAGCCATTGTGACCACAACCATTTCCATTTTCCCGCGACAGTGACATAGCCCAGAACAGCCACTGCCGCAAGAACCATGGCACTGGCAGCCCCCATAATAATGGGCTGGTGATAGGGGATAGCCTCAAGGCTTAACTTGCCAAACATAACTACAGCCTCGTCACCTGATTATCGTGGAGATGCGGTGGATAAATGACGTACCATTGCCATGGTCATACGTTGATCCATCGCAATCAGATTACCGTCATCATCACGCATACCAGGCATCATGTATTGCATAATAATGTCCTGGAACAGACCGTCTTTCACACGTGAATAGGTAGTCACCGGAAAATTGATACTGGGTTTGTTGATACGGTTGTATTCAGCCACATCCAGTGAGTTACCGGACGACCGAACCTTACGTACCCATTGATTAAATGCTTTATCTGATACCGCACGGGCTTTAAAGTTCATTTGCGAGAAACCCGCACCACTGAAACTAACAGCATAGCCGTCATAGAGACCTTTATAGTTTGCGATCAGGTGCAGCTGGGACTGCATACCCGGCATCGAATAGATCTGCCCGCCCAGTTGTGGAATCATCAATGAATTCATAGGGCCATCAGCAGCAACTTTAAAATGAAGGGAACGATTTACCGGAATTTCCAGATAATTAACAGTGGCTATCCCTTGCTCGGGAAGAATAAACAGCCATTTCCAGTTTAAAGAAACCGCTTGTATTAAAAGAGGTTTGCCAGGCACATGATACAGTGGTCTGTAGGGGTCGAGCTTATGGGTACTGCGCCAGGTAATTATCGCCAGAATGGTGATAATGATGATGGGAATGAACCACATAAAAAATTCAATTTTATGACTGTGGCCCCAGTTCGGGGAATAGGTAGCTGTCGTATTCGAGGCGCGATAGCGCCAGGCAAAAACGACGGTCATAACGCAAACAGGAACCACCACAATCAGCATCAATACTGTCGCGATAATAATGAGTTCTTTTTCACTGGCACCCACCCAGCCCTTTGGGTTAAGCAATACAGCATGACACCCACTCAAAAGCAGCGTAATCGTTGGCATCAGCGTGACCAGTAGCACCGACTTGCGGGTTATTAACATAATGTGAATATCCAAAAGCTAGAAATCGAACGCAAATAGGCTTGTTGTGGTTGAAATAGCTTGAGATACGTTATCCAAGGTTCAATAACAGCGTCCATAAAAATAGCAAAAAAACGGCGAGTGACATGCACTGGCGTCACCTGCCAACTAACTACCCCAGGAGCCTGTCGGACTTATGCTTTCGAGCATAAAACTCAGTAGGGCGAGTCAGGGTTTTCGATCAATTTGCGCGAATAGTTGACCTATTTAATTAAGCAAATTGATCGGAAATTCTGGCCGCACTTTCTCGCACTTTCTCACATTTTCTGGATTTTAGGCCGAAATTGTCTTAAGTCCGACAGGCTCCTGGGATCTTTATACATCCCTGAAGCAAAGCGAAGGCTGCGATACTTCAAATAAGTTATAGTACGCCTTACCCTTCCTATCAATGTTGATGAAAAAAATAGCGTTCAGGAAATGCCCTATATTCAGGCGTATCAATGGTTTTCTGACTAACTGCTCATGGTCTGAATCTGTAATCAGTTAAAAAACGTCACATGACGTATTAATAGAGAGAAAAAGAGAAAGAGAGGAGAGTTATTAAAAAATGGTCGTTGAATCAATATCGTCATTGGAGCGGTCGGTGCCCGTTCAACGTATTCGCACCCGTTGGCTGGACAGGGCTGACGCCACGCTCGATATGCTCCGCCTGGATCAGCTGGACCCCGAGATCAGTGGCAACAAATGGTACAAACTCAAGCAAAACCTTGTTTATGCCAAGGCGCAGGGTAAAACAACGGTACTCAGTTTTGGTGGCGCCTGGTCGAACCATATTCATGCTCTGGCTGCTGCCGGTCACCGTTTTGGGCTGACCACTATTGGGGTGATTCGTGGCGAGCCATCTTTGGGGCTGACCGCCACATTAACTGATGCCCAACACTGGGGTATGCAACTGCACTATCTGACCAGGGCTGACTATCGGCGCAAAAATGAGCCTGAACTGATTGCCCGGGTATTGGCTGATTCTGGCGTACCGGCAAAACAGGTTCATATTGTCCCGGAAGGGGGCAGCAATTTACTTGGGGTTGCTGGCTGTCGGGATATTCTTGCCGCAGGGGCGGTGTCACCCGGTGATTATGATGAAATCTGGCTCGCCTGTGGCACGGGGGCCACGTTGGCTGGCATTGCCATGACGGTGTCAGAAACGATCCCTGCCAGGGAAATAATCAAAGGTGTGGCGGTCCTGAAAGGGGCTGACTTTCTGCGGGCTGATATTAACCGCCATACGCGGCGGACATTGTCAAACTGGACGTTACTGACCGACTATCATCATGGTGGTTATGCACGAACAACGGAAGCATTGCGGTTATTAATAACCTCGTTTGAGCAGGAAACCGGTATTCCCACAGACCCTGTCTATACAGGCAAAGTGTTATTTGCTTTGAAAGATTCACTCAGGAAAAATCCCGCGGCTTATCACTCAAAACGACTGTTGATGATCCATACTGGTGGGCTACAGGGGCGGCGGGGGATGGCACTTTAATCAATAAGCCAGTACCGAAAACGCCAAGGCTTAGTCAGAGAGCTAACACAAAGTATCGAAGGGGCTAACCTGACATTTCGTACCTGAAGCGGTTAATGCGTAAAATTATCTACTTTTTTACTTATAAGTTCCCCCAGGGGGGCCGACGGCACTCGTTTTCAAGGAAGTTATTCAGAAGAGCCGCATGACAAGGTCATCGGAGAGTTTATCTCAAAAATGGGGTATCAACCTGTTTGAAATATGATCAAAACTTGCGTGTCGAGGGCTACTTCCTGCATTCATAAACAAATGCTGGCGGCATATTACGCAAGGTAAACCGCAGTTTCACATCGCTGAACACGGGTTTGACATCACTGTAGTTTTTCAGTGAATACTGGTATTGCAGAAAACGGCCGCCCTGGTGCAAGTTGTCATTGACATTATTGAGAATATGGCTGACCAGGTCGTTATCAATAAGGGCCAGAGGCAGACTTGACACCACATAGTCAACTTTGTCCACCCCTAAATGATTCAGCACAGTTCGCAGTGAAGAGGCGCAGACATTGAAAATTTTGACGCGCGGGTCCGTGAGGGTTCTCAGGCTTGTCGCAAATTTTTCATTCACTTCAAAACAGAGCAACACACAGTTCTCATCCATCCTCTCAAGTAACGCGCGAGTAACGCAGCCGTTGCCTGCGCCCAGTTCAACGATGTAACGTGATTTTTTGAAATCTATTGGGGCCAGCAAACGATTGATAAGCACCCTTGAACTGGGTGTAACCGTACCAGACGTTTTAAGGTTTCGAATATGGGTTAATGAATCAATGAGCTTAAAGTGCATCTTCATGTTCTCAAACACTCGCTAATTTCAACACCGACGAAAATGTAGAACGCTACAATAGGAATTTCCCCCATCAACACCGCCGCGGCGACCTTTCGCGCTGACATCTTTGCCAGGCCCGCCACATAACAAATAGCATCTGTTGGCACCAGGGGGAAGCTTGACCAGCCAGCAATAAACCAATAGGCGTATGGGCTTGCCATTTTTTTCCTGATCTTATGGATTTGACGGGGGTACTTCGATTCAAGGTAGATATCATAACCACCAAAAGACGGAAAACTGTATAACAGCAGCGCTCCAGCCATGATACCGAGTATTGAAACCATAAATACAGCCATCAATGAATCCGGAAAGCTGATGGCACCTGCCAACACAAAGGGCGTTGCCGGTAGCATTACCGTTGCCCGCAGCAAACTTACAACTATATAGACAGCAAATGCCATAGACCCGAGAGATTCCAGAAATGTCGCTACGGCATCACGATTGAGCCATTGTGGAAATACCAGCAGGGATGAGAGCAGGACTGCAACGCTGATCAACCAGAATGTATTAAAATGTTTTGTCATAGATAAATAGTATACTTCCTGAAAAAAATGCCGTAAGCCTGAAGCTTGCACTTCTGGTATAGTCGCAGGGACTGAATCTCACAAGAAAAAGCGGTTTAGATTACAAGCTTTTGGATCATACAGTAACAATCGTGGATTTCACATCCAAATTCTGACAGGCACTAAAACTGTTTTGACACCACTGTTTAACCACAGTTACCGCGGTAGCCCGCATAATGAGGCTTCTTTTTCTTCAAGGTGACTTTTAAGCCATAAACAATTGCCAGCTCTGATGGCGTCTTATTGATCCTGGAAGCCGCCTTAAAAGTCGTGCTGTGCCAGAGCCAACAGCTTCTATATAATGGGCGTTTTCAGGGTTGATCATCACCTTATCGCCCCACGAATCTGTTTTTCACGTAGCTGGAATCCCGAAGATATGAAGAGTGCCGAGATCCGTTCTACCTTCCTTGAATTTTTTCAGGAGAGGGAGCACCAGATCGTTACCAGCAGCTCCCTTGTGCCTGCTGATGACCCGACCCTGCTGTTTGCCAACGCGGGCATGAACCAGTTCAAGAACGTATTTCAAGGACGAGAGCAGCGGGGATACGCGCGGGCGACCACTGCCCAGAAGTGTGTGCGTGCCGGTGGCAAGCACAACGATCTGGAGAATGTGGGTTACACCGCTCGCCATCATACATTCTTTGAAATGCTGGGTAATTTCAGTTTTGGGGACTACTTCAAGCGTGAAGCCATTCAATTTGCCTGGGAGTTTCTGACCAGGCGACTGGGCTTGCCCGAAGAAAAACTATGGGTGACCGTCTACAAGGATGACCAGGAAGCTGAAGATATCTGGCTGAAGGAAATGAACATCAGCCCGGCGCGTTTTTCCCGTCTGAGTGAAGACAACTTCTGGTCCATGGGCGATACGGGCCCTTGTGGCCCCTGCACTGAAATCTTTTACGACCACGGTGCTGATGTTGCCGGTGATCCACCCGGTGGCCCCAATGATGACGGTGACCGGTACATCGAAATCTGGAACATGGTCTTCATGCAGTTTAACCGCACGGCCGATGGGGTTATGCACCCGCTGCCAAAACCCTCTATTGATACAGGACTCGGGCTAGAACGTCTTGCGGCTGTGCTTCAGGGTGTGCACAACAATTACGAAATAGACCTGTTTCAAGATCTGTTGAAAGATGCGTCGTTATTACTCGGGGGTGTGGCAACGACAGAAGCATCCCTTCGTGTGATCGCAGACCATATCCGCTCCTGTTCTTTTCTGATAGCTGACGGTGTTACGCCATCCAATGACGGACGCGGTTACGCGCTGCGCCGGATTATCCGCCGTGCCTGTCGCCATGGCTATAAATTAGGTGCCAGTGAAAGCTTTTTCCATCAGCTGGTGGCATCGGTGGTTCGTACTATGGGTGACGCTTATCCCGAGTTGAAAACCAAACAAACGCTGATTGAGCAAACGTTGCTACAGGAAGAAGAGCAGTTCACCAAAACCCTCGACAAGGGCATGGGGCTTCTGGAAGAAAAGCTGACCTCCTTGAACGGCTCTGTCATTCCCGGTGATGTGGTCTTCACTTTATACGACACCTACGGTTTCCCCGTTGATTTAACCATGGATATTGCCCGTGAGCGCAATATGACCGTGGATATTGATGGCTTTGACGCAGCCCTTGAAGGACAGCGTGAGCGTGCAAGGGCCTCCAGTAAATTTGGTATTGACTATAACGCGGGTCTGCAAATACAAGGCAATACCGAGTTTATCGGTTATGAAACACCCGTTGGACAGTCAGTCGTGCGTCAACTGTTTGCTGAAGCAGACAATCAGGCAGAGAAAACCCTGGTGGCGGTTGACCAGGTCACAGCTGCCGATACCGGAGTGCTTGCGGTGATGGACAGCACACCGTTTTATGCCGAATCGGGAGGGCAGGTTGGTGATCAGGGAGTACTTTGCTGGGGCAGCGAACATCGGGCGAAAGTGCTCGATACACAAAAACACGGTGATGTGTTTGTTCATACATTAAGTGATATCTCTGCGCCACTGCGTGTCGGGCAGAGTATTGATTTACAGGTGGCGCAGGACTTGCGTCAGGCAACAGCCCTGAATCACTCAGCCACGCACCTGCTGCATGCGGCTTTGCGCGAGGTACTCGGTGAGCATGTGACCCAGAAAGGCTCATTGGTCAGCCCTGAACGTTTGCGTTTTGACTTTTCTCATTTTCAAGGGGTGAAGGCGGATGAACTCAAGCGTATTGAATCTGTCGTTAACGCCCAGATCCGTGCAAATACACCCATCAACACTGAGCTGATGACCATGGAAGCGGCAAAAGCCAAAGGTGCTATGGCACTGTTTGGTGAAAAATACACTGATGAGGCGCGTGTCTTGAGCATGGGGCTGGATGACTTTTCTGTGGAGTTATGCGGGGGTACTCATGCAAATCGTACCGGCGATATTGGTAGTTTCAGAATTGTTGCGGAATCCGGTATTGCCTCGGGTGTGCGTCGTATTGAGGCGGTGACCGGCAAGGGTGCTGATGATTGGGTACAGGCGCAACTCGATACGCTGGAGCAAATCAGTGGGCAGCTGAAAGTAAAGCCCGATGGAGCAGCGGCTAGAATCACCCAACTGCTGAAAGAGCTCAAAGTCCATGAAAAAAACGTCACTCAGCTTAAGCGGAAGTTAGCCAGTCAGGGCAGTGCTGACTTAGTATCCCAGGCCATCGAGGTCAATGGCGTTAAACTATTAGCTGCCCCCCTGGAGGGAGCAGACCCTAAATCCCTGCGAGAGATGGTTGACCAGCTGAAAAACAAGCTGGGCTCCGGGGTTGTGTTTCTGGCAGCGCCCACAGGCGGGAAAGTAGCCCTGGCCGCCGGTGTGACGGCTGATTTAACCAGCAAGGTAAAAGCGGGTGAGCTTTTAAAAATGGTGGCGAACCAGCTCGGCGGCAAAGGGGGTGGGCGCCCTGATTTTGCCCAGGGTGGTGGTACCGATGCCGATAAACTGCCTGAAGCACTGGGCTCCATTGAACACTGGCTTGCTGATAGGCTAGGAGCCTGTCGGACTTAAGACAATTTCAGCCTGAAATCCAGAAAGTGCGAGAAAGTGCGAGAAAGCGCGAGAAAGCGCGAGAAAGCGCGGCCAGAATCTCCGATCAATTTGATTAAATAGGTCAACTATTCCCACGAATTGATCGAAAATTCTGACTCGCCCTACTGAATGTTATGCTCGAAAGCATAAGTCCAACAGCCTCCTAGAGGATGGTTAATTGCCTCAGAAACGCGCCGTAAGGCGCGTTTTGACAGGTCGCTACTGGGGGCGGCCATTGGGGAGGTAATCCCATTGGGTACTGACCTTGAGGAAGCCCTGTAGTGATCAGGCGATGGAAAGGCTGCCATCATGTTGAACGTCCTCTTTGGTGGAAAAAACTGATTCAGGCGCGCCTTCAACGCTGTTAGACGACTGTTCTTCGGTACTGAAGATCCCTCACAAACTAAAAAGTAAGTGCCAGATAAGAGCTCCTTGCAGTTGGGATTGCACGAACTTCGTGTTACATTCCAAATCCGGCTAACTGATATAGAACGATATAACAATGGCGCTGTTGGTACAGAAATTTGGTGGTACGTCAGTGGGAGATCTTGAAAAAATTCAGCGTGTCGCTGAAAAAGTAAAAGGTTTCCGTGATCAGGGACATGACATGATCGTGGTGCTCTCGGCCATGAGTGGCGAAACCAACCGCCTGCTGGCGATGGCAAAAACCCTGCAAAAAGAACCCACCCCCCGGGAAATGGATGTCATCCTCTCTACCGGCGAACAACTCACCATTGGCCTGCTTAGCTTAGCCCTCAACGAAATGGGTTGTCCGGCCATTTCCTTTACCGGTTCGCAAATAGCCATTACCACTGACAGTGACCACACTAAAGCCCGTATTCAGCATATTGATACTGACCCCATTCGCGCGCAGCTAAACGCTGGTAAGGTGGTGGTGGTAGCAGGCTTTCAGGGGTGCGACCTGAAAGGTAATATCACCACCTTGGGACGGGGAGGGTCGGACACAACGGCTGTGGCCCTGGCGGCTGCACTAAAGGCGGATGAATGCCAGATTTATTCCGATGTGGATGGTGTGTACACCACTGACCCTCGTGTTGTGGAAGATGCCCGCCGACTCAACAGTATAACCTTTGAAGAAATGCTGGAAATGGCCAGCCTTGGCTCCAAGGTTCTGCAAATCAGGGCAGTGGAGTTTGCGGGTAAATACAGTGTCAATATGCGTGTTTTGCATTCATTTCAGGATGGGCCTGGAACCTTGATTACTCTGGAAAAGGAAAGTGCTATGGAATCACCCGTTGTTTCTGGAATTGCATTTAACCGTGACGAAGCAAAACTGACGATAAAGGGTGTCCCTCACATTCCGGGGGTAGCCTCAAACATTCTGGGGCCCGTCAGCAGGGCTAACATTGAAGTTGACATGATTGTACAAAATGTTGGTGATGACGGCAGTACAGACTTTACCTTTACTGTGCATCGCAATGACTTTGAACGCACCAAGGTTGTTCTGAGCCAGGTAGTTAAGGAACTGGGGGCCAGAGAGCATGATGGTAATAATAAAATAGCCAAAGTCTCTATTGTCGGCGTGGGCATGCGCTCTCACGCGGGGGTAGCGGCACGCATGTTTGAGTGTCTGGCTAATGAGGGTATCAATATTGAGATTGTCTCCACCTCTGAAATCAAGGTGTCCGTGGTTATTGATGAAAAGTACCTTGAACTGGCTGTCAGGGCACTGCATGCAGCATTTGAGTTGGAAAAGGAACCCGTGGAAACAAAGGATGTCTAAGGACTCAAGGTAGTTCAGAAAAGATCTCTGGCCGGTCATTCGCAAAGGCAGGAATTCACTTCAACGGTGGCTCTCGGCCCTTGTGGCGATGATACCAGTATAATTTTTTTGCATACTACCCGGAAAACCATCAAGCAACGCTTGTGGATGCCATAGCCTGTGAGTTCAATCCTCTGAGGCTAATTAAAAAACCCTGACTTTTTATGCTGAGGGTATTGCCCCTGCCAAATCAGGCTCAGGAAACAGAAGATAGAAAATAAAAAGTCAGATCATTGATGCATTGGGATATTATCAAGTAGAAATACGCATGGTAATGCAGGTTATGCTCGCTAGACTTTTTTATAGTAAAAGATTTTTGGGCATGAACGAGTTAGGTGGCATATACTGCATTGCCTGAACTTAAAATGAATAGAAGGTAGTCTTGAGGCAGTGACAAAGCTGCTCTCTGTGCCGGTATGGGTTGGTCATTGTTCCCTGGCAGGAAGCAGGCCATTAGCCATGATGACGGAGATGCACTCAGGATTGATGGTTATTGACTTACAGAGATGTGAATAAGGAGATTGTAATGCTGATTCTGACTCGTCGTGTTGGAGAAACGTTGATGGTCGGTGATGACGTCACTGTTACGGTTCTTGGTGTCAAGGGTAATCAGGTACGCATTGGTGTCAATGCGCCTAAAGAAGTCTCTGTCCACCGAGAAGAAATCTATCAGCGTATTCAAAAAGAGAAAGCGCAAGGTGAATTTCACGCGGCAGCTGAGCCGTACTGAAAGGGAGAAGGTGTGCATGAGCATCAAAATGTTTACTTTGCCTGAGAGACAATCGTAATAACCCGCTGTATGGGTCGTCACTTTTGTTACGAAAACCAAATGTCGTTTGGGTGAGATATTTTCCCTGTTGCTAGCGCGTTAAACAGGTGCTCTTTGGTGCTTCATAGACAAGCGCAAGGGGTGCCGTGCTTTTCGTCGAGCCTGTATTAATTTTGTGTAAACACCCTTTTTTCATTAATCCTGAATCCGATCTGGCAACATAATAAAAAACCGGTAAAGCACCTTCAGGCATAAAACGCTTCCTGTCCAGAAGCTGTAAGCACAGCTTCCAGCCTGAGTTTGTTTACAACGCCAATAAGCCCGGTGCTCAAGAACGTATAGTGAATATGGCGATGAATGGTTCTGGTAGTGGGGATACTGGTCGCTTCCTGGGTACCTTATCATCAATATCTAACCTTTCATCCAGGCTATAAGCGTTAGCCATGATGAATGAGGTCAAGACCTCAGTTATAAAAACAACCGGTTTGGTTGCCATGAGCTTTCTGGCCCGCAAGACAAGACTTAATGCCCATGATGTACTCCTGCTGTTTATTAAAAGCAGCGACGAAATAACGACTTTTGCATCTCTCTATCGAGTTACAAAATACAAAGGAGTCTCCTGTCACTCAATGGTGGAGGCGCAAGGGTCTGGTTACTGTCAACATTTTTTCAGTGATTGGCTGTCTCCTGCTTCAGCAGTGAAAAAATAGCATTTTACCGTCTGTTAGCACAGATATTCAGTTTGTTTTTCACCCAATACCAAATACGTTCATCCGTTACATCCGTGATAATATTTTCAGAATCCTTGATATTTCTTACAAACGGGGTTCCACCGTTTATGTACCATTGAAACGAAGCGACGATTTTGCCTGTATCATTGTTGATAATGTTAAAATCCTGGGTGCTGGCCTTAAATGAACACCAGTGCTTGGGTGAAGAGGCATAATGTATGACAACATAACAAAAATCGGCTTTATAAAGGTCAAGGCATGAAGCCGGATTATACACGCCGTACATGCAGGCCCCGTGGCCACTGGGTTTAAGTGTATAGCCCTTTTTTGAGTAATGTGGGTTACCTGGGGGTATCAGATTATTAAAATGAAGTGCTGAATCCAAGCTATAAGCGTTAGCCATGATGAATAAGGTCAAGACCCCGGTTATAAAACCAACCGGTTTGGTTGCCATGAATTTTCTGGCCCGCAAGACAGACTTAATGCCCATGATGTACTCCTGCTGTCTATGACAGAGCGACGAAATACTGATTTTTTCAACACCGCTACAAAAGGTAAAAGAGTTTCCCGTCACTCAATGGGGTGGCGCAAGGTTCTGGTTACTGTCAACATGTTTTCAGTGATTGGCTGTCTCCTGCCCGGCTTGCCCCCTGCCCAGCTTCAACTTGTAAGAATAGATATTCAGTTTGTTTTTCACCCAATCCAAAGATTTATAACCCGTTGCGTTTGCCATAATCTTTTCAGAATCCCTGATATTTCTTATAGACGGTTCCCCACTTTTCATGTACCACTGAAACGTAGCGACGACTTTGCCTGTATCATTATTGATAATGTTAAAATCTTGGATGCTGAGCTTAAATAAACAACTGTGCGAGAATGAAGCGGCATAATGTAACATTACATAACAAGATTTGGTTCTATAACCGGACGTGCATGAAGCCGGATTATACACGCCGTACATGCAGTATCCGTGGTCACTGGGTTTAAGCGTAAAGCCTTTTTCCGAGTAATGTGGGTTACCTGGGGGTATCCTATCATTCATATTTAACCTTTGATCCAGGCTATAAGCGTTAGCCATGATGAATAAGGTCAAGACCCCGGTTATAAAACCAACCGGTTTGGTTGCCATGAATTTTCTGGCCCGCAAGACAGACTTAATGCCCATGATGTACTCCTACTGTCTATGACAGAGCGACGAAATACCGATTTTTTCAACACCACTACAAAAGGTAAAAGAGTTTCCTGTCACTCAATGGGGTGGCGCAAGGTTCTGGTTACTGTCAACATTTTTTCAGTGATTAGCTGTCTCCTGTATCCACTATCAAAAAACCGTTTGCAATTTTCTACTCCTTAATTTTTGTATAAAACCTCATACCCGGAGATAATACGAACATTGGCCAATTTATTTTATTTAAACAAGCACAGTCTATATTTTCATTATTGAATGAACTGACAGAAGGAGAAAATTTAGGGCTTAATGAATATATTTCAGGATTATAATCAGCCAGTAAGCTCGGGGATGAAAGTACAATGATTTGATGATTGAGAATACCGGAACTCACGGTTGCAAAAGAATAAGTCCCCATTAATGATTGCTGTACACACATATCATACTTCCCTCCCATAAGAACGAGACTGGTAATCTCTTGTTCTTTCAAATAAGGCAGTAAAGGAGGAGATGTTGCCCCATCAAGGACACCGGAAGCTTCCTTGATACATGAAAAATCGGGCTGGCCAATAACGCCATAAATATGCCTTGGATATAACTCCCAAAGGTCGTGCACAACAATAACGCTACACCCTAATTCTTTACAAAAATGCAGTGTTTCCTGTTGGCTCTGTTTTCTAATAATCCCGTTAACCGCTGCTTCATCAAGGTGTTCATCCCTTTCATCGATTACGATGGCTGCTGTATTAGCATTGTGTTCCGGTTTATGAAACTTAACGATATCGGCTAGCAAAGATCCATTGATAATTGACATAATTAACACCTGTTATTCGTCGTTTTATTTGTGAGATCTGAATAACACCCGCCATTTAACAGATAAGATACCCTCAAAAAAGGATCTTACGCTTCTTGCTCAGTATCGTCCATTATACCCGGGTCATGGGGTACCTCTGCTCAGTTGGACAATTGCGCGAATGCGCAAGGCACTTGGGATTGCCGGGGGGATGGACAGGCAAGCCCTTAAGGTGACATGCGCCTTGCGCAAGATTGCTGTTTGAGTGACTGAGCCTGTTTAGGCGCCCTGAAACGAACTGCCCGTCTTTCCTTTTAAAACCTGGCCCTGCCAGCGCGTAAAAAACATTGCCGTAATAAATAATGAACCACTTAACAACGTGATCACCCATTCATGAATTTCAGCAGGAGTAAGCCATGTTGAGACAACACCACTGGTGAAGTAAAAACAGAGAATGAAACATAACCAGGCCGCTCCCCTGGTTTTTTTGCCCAAAAGTCCTGCTATAGGCAGCAGCAAAGGAAATAGCTGGATACATGTCGCGAACCACTGAGAACTCTGTGGCGGGTCAAGCCACCAGGTTTTTATCAGCAATGTGATAATAAGTCCGCTGTATAAAGTGAGGCATAGCCCGTAAGAGGCCCTTGCCTTCATGGCCAAAGATACCATCACAAAATCTCCAGAACGGCTTCGGGTGGTCTGCCAATACGCGCGTGCCCATTGGCAACCACAATGGGTCTTTGCAGCAAAATGGGAGCGTGATTGATGGCCTTGAAAATATCTTCATCTGAAAGGCTGTTATCATGGAGGTGTTTATCTTTGTAGGCCTTTTCGCCAGTTCTGAGTAAATCTCTGGGTGATACTGCCAATAACCGCGTTAACTCTGCTAGAGTACGCACATCTGGTGGGGTGTCCAGATAAAAAATAATCTCAGGCTCTATGCCTTTCTCCTTAAGCAGAGCCAGTGTCCCGCGAGATTTTGAGCAGCGTGGGTTGTGATAAATTCTAATACTCATAGCAGCCTGTTATTGACCATGGGTGAAACACGAATGTTGACGTTATATCAGAAACTGTGGGTAATTGCTTGTCTGGGTCTGATTTTAGCCGGTTGCGCTGGTCCAAAGATTGACTGGGATTATAATCCGTCGGTTAATATGAGCCAATGGCACTCTTATGCCTGGCTAACCCCGGCCGGACACTCTTCTGACTCTCCGGTGGATAGTTTAATGGCTCAGCGCATCCGCTCGGCGGTAGATAAGAACCTGCAAGCAAAAGGGTTAAAGCTGGTCAAACTGGCCAATGCTGATGTGCTGGTTAATGCGTCTGTCCAGACCAGAACCCGGCGTGTTCAGAATCAAGTAGCCACCTCTTTGGGGTATGGCTTTTCACCTTGGGGAATGGGAGTAACAACAGAAAGCCATACCTATGAGTATGATCAGAACATCCTGAGTATCGATATTATCAACCCGGGCAACCATGCTACGCTTTGGCAGGGTAAAGCAACGTCAGGGCGGTTGGATCAAGGCTCTCCTCAAGGGCGTAAGAAGGCAGTGGACAGCGTTGTAACGGCTATACTCGCTCCTTTTCCCCACGGACAATAGACCGTTGTTTTATCAAGGAGGGTGTTTGCCCACCCACAACGCCAGGAGCCTGTCCGAGAATAGACTGCCCTACTGCGGTTGCGATAAATGGGTCTAAAAATTCCTACTTCTTCGTCAAATAGCCCCACTATTATCCTCAGAAGCAGAAATTTTTATCCTCAATTTCTCGTAATCCTCGCTACGGGCGCTATTCTCGGTCAGGCTCCTAGGTAGTGGTCAGGTAATGAGAGGCTTTTTCTGACTATTTCCAAATGGTAGTGCCCACGTTCCATTGGAGTCAGAACAGATTAGAGAAATATTTAAAATAATTTTTATTCTAAATTTATATAAAAATACTCAATATCTGCGCTAACCGCCTGAAACTTATCTTTTTGACCAAGGTCTAATACTGAAATTACATAATAGCAACTACAATAAGAGCGTTTGTATAGAAGGATGTAAAGTAACCTATGCAGATCAATCCATTTCGACAGTTATTGTCACTGTGCGCCAATAAGTCCGATACCACAAAGCCTGAAGACTCCGCTACAGCGAAAGCCACCAAGCTCGCTGAAGAGTCGACCTATTTCGCCCATATGTTCAAAGTCAGGGCTGAAGATATCGCCCCGCTATTATGGAATCGGTTCTATAAAGATTTGCGGCGTAAACACAAGCGAAAACTTCGCCGGGTGAATAAGAAAAAACCCAGTGCCGAACCGAGCCTGCGCAAGCGTGACCATGACCCTGATGACCAGGCAACTCCCGATTACGTTTAATCATTCCAACAGCCTGTCAGGCTGTGGCTCTGAAAGCATGAAAAAACTTACCTGCTGGCAAGCAGGCAATTGTCACGTCAGTGGGGATGACAGCCTGGGAGCTTTTGGTTAACAGAGCCTGTTGACACCGGGTACGGCTCCAGCCTTCAAGGATTCCTCCGTATTCCAAGATTGCCCTCAACGCCTTATTATGGTGTAAAGTTGCCGACTATGGAAAATACTTGGCTAAACTTCAATCATACTGTCAGTATGCCGACTAGCTTGCGCGGAGCCTGTCGCTGTTTCTCAATACTGGCGATTAAGGAAAGAGACTATATCATTGAGTGGTTTTCTAGGCATGTTTGGTAGAAAAAAAGACGCCTCCTCTACCAGGGATACGGGTAAAAAAGCCCCTCAGGCGAAAAGTACGTCTAAAAGCAACCCAAAAAGTACAAATCCCGATGGACACAGAGCAGGTAGCGTAACAAATAAGCGTAGCCGTGATTATAAATCCCATAAGCCCCATAACGTCTCACACCGAACACCGCCAAAACCCTGGAACCCTGCTCAATTTACCGTTGCGGCGGAGGCTGGAAAAACCCGGTTTCATGATTTTGAATTACCTGATGGGCTTATGCGCGCTATCTATGATCTGGGGTTTAAATACTGCACCCCTATTCAGGCTGAGGTGCTAGGGAGCACCCTTGCCGGGAGAGATGCCATTGGTAAAGCGCAAACCGGTACAGGTAAAACAGCCGCTTTCCTTATCAGCACTATCAAGCAACTGGTTGAAGTATCTCCACCTGACAAGCGCTATCTTGGTGAGCCTCGCGCCATTGTTATCGCACCCACACGAGAGTTGGCACTGCAAATTGGTAAAGATGCTGAAAACCTGACCAGACATTTGCCTTTTCACGTGGTTACTGTCGTAGGTGGTATGGATTATGACAAGCAGCGTAAACGACTAAGCGAACATTATGTTGATATTCTGGTGGCTACTCCTGGTCGTCTGATTGACTACTGTGATCGTCGCGACCTGCACCTGGATCTTGTAGAGACGCTCATTATTGACGAAGCTGACCGTATGCTGGACATGGGCTTTATTCCACAAGTCCGTCGTATTGTTCGAATGACGCCCCGCCCGGGTGATCGTCAAACCCTGCTGTTTTCCGCCACCTTTACCGATGAGGTGCTGCGCCTTGGAGAGCAGTGGACATGGCAGCCGGTCAAGGTGGAAATTGAGCCTGATACCGTTGCCACTGACCGGATTGACCAAAAGCTCTATATTGTCACTGCCAAGCAGAAGTACCCGTTACTGGTCAATCTGATCACTAAAAAGCGGCTGGAGCGTGTCATTGTCTTTACTAATCGTCGTGACCAAACCCGCCGGCTGGCTGAAAAACTGAAAAAAACGGGTATTAAAGCGGAACAGATTTCTGGTGAAGTCCCTCAAAACAAGCGTCTGCGCACCTTGGAGGACTTTCGTAATGGTCGAATAACAGTACTGGTGGCAACGGATGTCGCTGGACGTGGTATTCATATTGACGGCATTAGTCATGTGATTAATTATCACTTGCCTGAAGAGCTGGATGACTACATTCACCGTATTGGTCGCACGGGTCGCGCCGGTGCCAGTGGTACCAGTATCAGCTTTGCCTGTGAAGACGAATCGTTCCTGATTCCAGATTTACAGGAACTGGTTGGCGCTTCATTGACCACTGAATACCCACCAGAAGAGTTGCTTTAGTAAGAGTCCGATAATAACTTCCCAGTTTTGCCGTTCGGGCTGAGCCTGTCGAAGCTCGCTGCCACCACCGTTCGACTCTTCGGCAAGGTCAGAGTTCAGGATGAACGAAAGTCGGGAAGTTATTTTTAGACTGCTCCTTAGCTAACGGCTGTTTACCCGGACTGTATTCACCTATATTCACTGATGGGCCGCTATGGGCTGATCTAAGTATAACTTTTTGATTTAAAAAAAATTTATACTTGTTACTGCCCCTTGCGAAAAAAACATATAAGTTCTTATAGTAAAACTTTTTTTCTGATTTTGTACGAATAATTTTCTTCCCCGTGAATTTTTTATGACTTGCTCATATCCGTACTTGCCGCCTTGCCAATTTTCGATAAGAATCAGGGTGAGTGCTCACAAAAAAACAGACAGGGAGCCGCCTATGGGAAATGCTTTGAAGAGTAAGCCAATTACCCAACGAGAAACCACCGCCTACGTCCTGGACAGCAATGTTCTAATACACGACCCCAACTCAATCCTAAACTTCGAAGAACATCAGGTTATCATACCCATCACTGTCCTGGAGGAACTGGACAAGCTCAAAAATGGCAAGCAAACCATTGCCGCTGACTGCCGTCAGGCAATCAGGCTGATTGACAACATTCTCGGAGCCGCCACACCCGTAGAAATTGATGATGGTGTGCCAATCAAGCGCGGAGACAAAAGCCCGGAGCTGGGCACACTGTCTATTTTAATGAACCATGCATTGGATAATGTCACGACACTGCCGAGCAGCAATAACGATAATCGGATTATCAACGATATCAGGCAGTATCAACAGGATAATCCGGGTCGTCCAGTGATATTGGTCACCAAAGATATCAATATGCGTTTGAAGGCTCGGGGCTGTGGCATTTTAACAGAGGATTATCATAACGATCAGTTGGTATCGGACATTGGTCTTTTGACCAAAGGCTATATCCACTACGAAGGTAATTTCTGGGATCGGGTCACAGAAGTGGATACCTCTCAGCAAGAAGGCCGCACTACTCATACGCTGAAACGAAACGAGATCAAAGAAGACCTTTACCTGAACAAGTTCCTGGTGGACGATCAAGGGTTTGTGGCAAGGGTAACGGGCATCACCGATACGGACGTTAGACTTTTGCACTTACCCAGAGAAGCCCTGATGAATCAGGACGCCTGGGGATTGCGGCCCCTTGATATTTACCAGGGCATGGCGCTGAATCTGCTGATGGACCCGGATGTGCATCTGGTGAACCTCAACGGCGCCGCTGGCTCGGGTAAAACCATTTTGGCTCTGGCGGCTGCCATTGAAATGACGATTGCCAGTAAACAGTACCGTCGGATTATTGCTACCCGCTCTACACGTGGGCTGGATGAAGATATTGGCTATCTGCCCGGTACCGAGGCTGAAAAAATGGAGCCATGGCTCGGTGCTATTACGGATAACCTTGAAGCTCTCCATAGTGATGACGAATCCACCCATGGGAGCGTGGATTACATCCTCAAGCAAGTGCCTTTGCACTTCAAGTCCCTGAACTATATTCGGGGACGGAGCTTTCAACACAGCCTGATCATCATTGATGAATGCCAAAATCTCACGCCCCATCAGATCAAAACCATTGTCACCCGGGCAGGTATTGGCAGTAAAGTCATTTGCCTGGGTAACCTGGCTCAGATTGATACGCCCTATCTGGCGCCTACCAGCTCAGGGCTGACCTATATGACCGAACGGTTAAAGCATTTTCCAAACGGTGGCTCTATTCAGCTAAAAGGCGTACCTCGCTCACCCTTGGCAGCTTATGCGGAGATGCATCTGTAAACACCGGAAGGGGCAGTGTCTATCCATTAACCCGGAGCCTGTCGTCAGGGGAGGTTTATTACAGGGTTCGGGGTTGAAATAGCCATAAAGTCAAATCCGGGCAAAGTGCCCGGATTTTTGGTTATCAGCGTCGAGTGTCAGAAACCAGCGGGGTATTTCCCGCTTTTCCGCCCACTATTCCAAACGACAGTATTCAGCAGTATTCTGAAATAAAATCCATTTACTATTATGCGATGGAGAGCATAGAGTGGCACCCATTACTCCACCAGGTGGCATTAACCAACCACCATCAGCAACGTTATCCAAGGTTGGAAAGAATAAAAAAACGGGAAAAAAGTCCAATAACCGCCAAGTGATGTTGTCCGATACGGTTAAAAAAAAGCTGGCGAATGCCCAGTCCATAAAGGCAGGGAAAAAAAGCCTGATGGATCGAACCGTCAGGCACCACTCAAAAACCACTGAACAGACCAAACAAGCGTCCGCCCTATCGCCAGCGCAGCAAAAGATTACCGAAACAGCGCAAGGCATGGAGGGGTACTACCGCTGGGTACCTCCGGCGCAAAATGCCCTGGGCAGCAAAAACGATTTTGAAGAGATGGTCAACCATGGCGTGCCCTTAGGGGAGAACTCAGCAATGAACTGCTGGGAAAGCGTATTCAGTGTTGGCCTCAAATCAGGGGTATTACCGGAAAGTGATTTTACCCGTGCTTTGAAAGATAGCCGTGCTATGGATAGCGACATCACTTACAATGAAAAGGTGGTGGAGTTGCTTGGTATGCGACAATCCATACCACTTAAAGGCAATACGCCTGAACCTGGCGACCTGATTCTTTTTTTTGGTTCTTCCCATGTGGCCCTGGCTATGGGTGACGATAAGATGATGCACCTGCCCAATGAAGGTTCGTTTCAGCACGGCTTGATTTCAGATTTTACCAACCAGGTAAAAGGCAATGACGTAAAGTATGCTCAACAACTGAAAAACGGTATTGAGCATCTCGGCGACTTTCCCGATGAAATTATCAGGAAGTTCTCAGCAAACCAGCTTGAGAAAATGTACGACACAGTCATGGACTATGTTGAAGTGCTCAGGGATGATGAACACAATCAGAACCCTGATCACAAACAGGCCGTTGCGGAGGCAAAGGCAAGTGCCATGAAAGCCGTACAACCCATCATTGACCAGCTTGCGGTCAGAATCGTCAAAAACCCCTGGCAAAATATCCAGGACGTTCTGAAAATCTCCAATAAAACGATGCCTTGAGAATAAAGGCATTTTAGTTAATCGCTCCCTTTCACTTAATCGCTCAAGGGCTATTCCGTCAGCTATTATGGCATATTGCCGTACATACAGGCCGGTGAAGTTACTCAGGGGGAGCAGGGCGCTCCACAGCAAACCGGTCACGACAGGTGGCGTAATAGTTGCCTTCCATTCGCCCGATGGTGTCCAGTAAGGAGACATTCACCCGGTTATTTTGAAAGACTTCATCATCAAGGTGAATATGGCAAACCCTGCCTAACACCAGGTTTCCTGCCAGTGGTTCATCGCCAAAAGAAATCACGTCATGCAGTTTGCACTCATAGTGCACCAGTGCTTCTTTTACCGAAGGAGCGGCCACCGCAGACGACGGCATAGCCGTCAGACCGACCTCTGCCATTTCGTTAATGTCAGGCCCATAAACCGCAGAGGTCTGATTCATGGCACGCACTTGCCCATGACTGACAATATTCACCACAAACTCTTTTGTCTCACGAATATTATTAAGGGTATCTTTAGGTTGTCCGGTTTGTCCGAGCAGGGGCGAAAAACCTAACACGGGCGGATTCACACTGACAATATTAAAATAGGAGAAGGGCGCCAGGTTTACCTGTCCCCGCTTATCCACAGTGGATACCCAGGCGATAGGCCTTGGTGTTACAGTACTGATTAATAAACGATAAATATCTTTTGCGGGTACGGAGTCAGGAATAATATGCATCGCAACTGCCTTCTTCGTCTATTGGATTTATCCGCTGGTCGTCAGAAACCACTGATACGCTCTTTTTATCGTATCCAACAATTCATACACTAACACTGAGAATATACCATGTTCACCAGTAAGCTTGATCTTAATGATTTTATGTCTGGCCTGGTTAAACGCAACCCTTACGAGCCTGACTTCCATCAGGCCGTGGAGGAAGTGGCTGAGAGTGTCATTCCTTTTATTAACCAGCACCCGGAGTATATTCAGGAGCGTGTTCTTGAGAGGATGACAGAGCCTGATCGTATTGTGGCATTTCGGGTCTGCTGGGAAGACGATGATGGTCATATCCGTGTTAACCGTGGCTATCGGGTACAGTTTAATAATGCCATCGGGCCCTACAAAGGAGGCTTGCGCTTTAGCCCCTCCCTGACCCTCGACACCCTGAAGTTTCTTGGATTTGAGCAAACATTTAAAAACAGCCTGACGACACTGCCTCTCGGTGCCGCTAAAGGCGGTTCAGACTTTAACCCCAAGGGTAAAAGCGACCGTGAGGTGATGCGCTTCTGTCAGTCCTTTATGACTGAACTGCACAAACATATTGGGGCTCACAGGGATATCCCCGCGGGTGATATCGGTGTGGGTGGCCGTGAAATCAGTTATATGTACGGTCAATATAAACGGCTGGAAAATGAATTCCAGGGTGTGCTGACAGGTAAGGGGCTGGAGTTTGGTGGTAGCCTTATTCGCAAAGAAGCCACAGGTTACGGTAATGTATTTTTCACTGAAGAGTTGCTAAGAGAACACAATCTGGAACTGGCAGGGATGCGTTGTGTTGTTTCAGGTACCGGTAATGTGGCTTTGTACACCGCTCAGAAACTCATGGCTCTCGGTGCCCGGGTGATTGCCTTGTCTGACTCTTCCGGCAGTATCTACCTGCCAGAGGGTATGAATGCGGAGCAGCTGTATTGGATGATCGATTTGAAAGAAAATCGCCGTGGTCGTATTGCTGAGTTCGCTGAGCACTTTGGTTGTGTATTTAACGAGCAAGTCAGTGTATGGCAATACCCCTGTCAGGCGGCCTTTGCCTGTGCCACACAAAATGAGCTGGATCTTGACGATGCGAAGACCCTGATTAAAAATGGCTGTAAGGTGGTGGCGGAAGGAGCCAATATGCCTGCTACCTTAAAAGCCAGTCACGCTTTGCGAGGGGCGGGTGTCCTTTTTGCCCCGGCCAAAGCAGCTAATGCTGGAGGCGTTGCCGTCTCTGGCCTTGAAATGACCCAAAACAGCATGCATCTGTCCTGGTCCGTCGAGGAGCTGGAGACGCGCCTGCATAGCATTATGCGCAAGATTCATAGTCAGTGTGTTGAGCATGGACATGTTGAGGGTGGCCCCGTTGACTATGTCAGGGGGGCAAATATTGCCGGCTTTAAAAAGGTGGCTAATGCCATGCTTGCTTATGGGGTGGTTTAAACCTGAGTTCAGGTTAAAGGCAAGCTGGTGCACCTGATATTGGCCTTCAGGCTTTGTCATAAAACGCTACCAGCACTGCTACTGTGAAGGCACGCTGTTGTGGTGGATTTCCGCCTTTGCGGTTATGGCGAACTGTTGGTATTTTCTGAAATGCGGCTATCCTTAGGAGCCTGTCGGACTTAAGGCAATTTCGGCCTGAAATCCAGAAATTGCGAGAAAGTGCGAGAAAGTGCGAGAAAGTGCGAGAAAGTGCGGCCAGAATTTCATGCTCGAAAGCTTAGAAGCAGTCTTAAAAGTCTGTCCGTAGCGAGGACTGCGAGAAATGGAGGATAAAAAGTCGCTTTTGTGAGGAGAATAGCGGGACTATTTGACGAACAA
>NZ_JAVLSP010000002.1:0-98658 GCF_031528575.1 Candidatus Sororendozoicomonas aggregata | reverse complement strand
AGGATAAAAAGTCGCTTTTGTGAGGAGAATAGCGGGACTATTTGACGAACAAAAGCGACTTTTTAGACCCATTTATCGTAGCCGCAGTAGGAGCATGACGTTTAAGACCGCTTCTTAGATGCAGCAAAGAACGGCCCTACGTTCTAACGCAGTCATGGACTCATTACCTGAACAGCGACCCGACAATACGGGTAATTATGCGCAAAGGCAAATACAGGTATCTATGGCTGTGCCTCTCCCAAACAACCGGCGATAGCGATGACTATGTGCTGCGTATGCTGGCTGTAGCAATGATAGTTGATTTTTTCCTGTTAACGCCGCGTAAACCACGAATATAAAGCACGTTAGTTGATCCCACGTGCCTTTTTCCTTCACGGAGAACTTGATGTCCGACTCTTCAGAAACCGTCACTTCATTCAGTGAGCTACCCTTGGCTCCGGCTGTCATTAAGGCTGTGCAGGATGTGGGCTATGAAACACCCTCCCCCATTCAGGCTCGAAGCATTCCCCATCTGCTGGAAGGGCGAGATCTGCTGGGACTCGCTCAAACCGGCACCGGAAAAACAGCGGCATTTGCCCTGCCTTTATTGTCTCGTGTTGAGCTCAAGCAACGCAAACCCCAAATTCTAGTGCTTACCCCTACCAGAGAGCTGGCGATTCAGGTAGCTGAAGCCTTCCAACGTTATGCCCGCCATATGCCGGGCTTTCATGTACTGCCAGTCTACGGTGGTCAGGATATGCGCAGCCAGTTAAGAGGTCTGCAGCGTGGTGCCCAGATCATTGTCGGTACGCCGGGGCGGATTATGGATCATATCCGCAGGGGCAGTTTAAAGCTCGACGACCTCCAGTCTGTTGTTCTGGATGAAGCTGATGAAATGCTGCGGATGGGCTTTGTGGATGACATTGAGTGGATTATGGAACGTACGCCTGTAAATCGTCAGGTGGCTCTGTTTTCCGCAACTATGCCCTCTGTAATCCGCAAAATTGCAGACAAGTACCTGAGCGATCCCGCCTGTGTCGAAATCAAGTCGAAAACAGCCACCGTTGATACGATTACGCAAAAAGTCTGGATGGTCAGCGGCATTCATAAGCTGGATGCGCTGACACGTATTCTGGAAGTTGAACCCTTTGATGCCATGATCATTTTCGTGCGCACCAAAACAGCAACCGTTGAACTGGCCGAAAAGCTCGAAGCAAGGGGATTTGCAGCGGCTGCCCTTAACGGTGATATGACACAGGCACTGCGCGAGAAAGTTGTTGAGCGGCTCAAACGAGGTGCTCTGGATATCCTGATTGCCACTGATGTAGCCGCGCGGGGCCTGGATGTTGAGCGCATGAGCCATGTGGTCAACTATGATATTCCTTATGATACGGAAGCCTACGTGCATCGTATTGGTCGTACCGGGCGGGCGGGCCGTCAGGGTATTGCTATTTTGTTTGCGGCACACCGTGAGCGTCGAATGCTGCACGCCATTGAGCGGGCAACCCGCCAGCGCATTGAAACCATGACACTGCCTTCTATGAGTGATGTGCGTGATATGCGCATTAAGCAATTCAAGGAAGAGGTGATGAGTAGCCTGGCCAACACAGAAAAACTGGCACAGTTTCGTGAGGTAATAACATCGTTGGTACAGGAGCATAGCGTTGAGTTTGAAGATTTGGCAGCCAGTCTGTGCTACCTGGCTCAGAAAGATCGCCCGTTTCCCGATGCCCGTGAACCAGAACCCAGACAACGCCGCGAGCGTGGCGGGCGTCCGCGGGGTGAGACTCGTGGTAGCAGAGAGCGCCATGAGCACGCCACTGAAGGGATGATTCGCTATCGTGTGGATGTGGGGCGTGAGCAAGGTGTAAGTCCGGGTGACCTGGTGGGCGCTATCGCCAATGAAGGGGGTATCCCAGGCAGTAATATTGGGCATATTCGCCTGTTTGAAACCTGCTCATCCATTTATCTGCCTGAAGGACTCGACGAAGGCACCCTGACTACCTTGAAAAAAGTGAAAATCCGTAATCAAGGACTGGGGCTTCGTCCCTGGCAAGATGATCGTGTCAGGGATAATCGTAGTAGTGAACGCCGTCGCGGTAAAGCTGCTCGCCATAGCAACCGTGAAGGCAGGCGAGACCGTCGTGGTTCCTCCGCAAACAGAACCCGTCACCAGTAAATTGACCTTTGCCGTATCCCCGGGCATCGCTGGGATATGGCCTTTGACAAGTCACTACCGGCAACCTTTGACTCAGGAGCCCGTCGGACTTAAGGCAATTTCGGCCTGAAACCCAGAAAGAGCGGCCATATTTTCCGATGAATTTGCTGAAATAGGTCAACTATTCGCACAAATCCATCGAAAAATCTGACTCGCTCTACTGAATTTCATGCTCGAAAGCTTAAGCCCGACAGGCTCCTTAGGAGCAGTCTAAAAATAACTTCGCGATTTTCGTTCACCCTGAACGCTGAGCTTGCCGAAGAGTCGAACGGTGGTGGCAGCGAGCTTCGACAGGCTCAGCCCGAACGGCAAAACTGGGAAGTTATTATCAGACGCTTACTTATTTACCCAAGAAATGCTTGGTGCGCTCATCATAAGTATAAGTACTTAAAAAATATTGACATGCAGCCGTTTTAGGCATACTTTAACAGCCAATAGAGCAAAAAATATCAAACATAAGAAGTCACAGATGACTGCGAAAGTATTGTATTGCTTTTCGTAATCTTTGCAAAACTTTTTATGTTCTGATTGGTCAAACTTTTTATGTTCTGATTGGTCTGAGTCTGAGATTGTGTTTTTGTATTTATGATCAGAGGTGCATTTTATGGATATACCTGCCGATGCCGATGCCTATATCAGCGGCTCTTATTATAAAATCGGAGAAATGGAACGGGCATTTGTCTTCGTAAACGGTGGCTGGATTCTCAGCAGCCGGAATGTCGCTGACATAGAAAATGATATTGATAAAAAGCGTAAAGCAGGCTTGAAAATGCTCGAAGCCGATAAATAGTTCTGTCAGCTCGTATCCCTGATAACAACAATATAAAAGGGTGACACGAAATGGTGATTGGAATTTGTGTACTAGTGGGCGTAGTGTGGGCTGTGTGGATTGTCTTTCACAAACTGCATCTTCATGTCCAGCAATGTGTTGACCATGGCACCATTGCATTTGACGGTCATAGAATTCAGGTATCACAAAAGGCGGGTCATCACTTACGCCCAATGCTGACACAGGAGATTCGTGTACTGGCTGGCCTGGCACGAATCATACCTGGAGTGATTAAATTAACGCCGGGGAAAGTTCTCTGCTATCCCAACAAGAGAACCCATGTTGCCAAGCGCTAATATTCATTACGGTAGTTAAACAAGACCATTGGTATTATCTCACTTGGTGGCGCTCAATGAGCGTGGTGATAACATCACTCAATGACAATTGTTGACTTTGCAGCAATACCAGCAAATGATACATCAAATCTGCCGACTCATTGATTAACTCTTTCCTATCGCCAGCCACGGCGGCAAGTGCCACCTCAACGCCTTCCTCTCCCACTTTCTGAGCAATACGCTTTGCTCCCTGAGCATAGAGGCTTGCCGTATAGGATGAATCCGGTGCTGCTTTTTTACGGTCGGCCAGAAGGTTCTCAAGCTCAGTAAGAAAGGTCAAGTTGGCAATGGATGATAGAGTGGTACCCGCTTCAGCGCTATCAAAACACGTGGTTGTGCCCTTATGACACGTTGGCCCTGTCGCCTTTGCCATGACCAATAAGGTATCGTTATCACAGTCCAGCGCGACACTGTTTAACAGCAAGGTATTCCCGGAAGTTTCCCCTTTTGTCCAAAGGCGTTGTTTGGTGCGGGACCAGAAAGTGACCTTGCCCGTTTCCAGTGTTACTGCCAGTGCCTCTTTATTCATATAGCCCAACATCAGTACATTTTTGCTGACAGTGTCTTGAATGACTGCCGGTATCAGCCCCTGGCTTTTCTCCCAGTCAATATCGGTTGCCAGACTCATAGCCGTACCTCAATCTGTTGTGCTTTCAACGTTTGTTTTAAGTCGCTGATGGCGATAATTCGTTTGTGAAACACACTAGCTGCCAGGGCACCGTCAACATCAGCCTGTTTAAACACATCCGCAAAGTGCTGCTGGGTTCCTGCCCCTCCAGACGCTATCAAGGGGACATGGCAAACTTCTCTAACCATAGACAGCTGCTCAATATCATAACCTTGTCGTACACCGTCTTGATTCATCACATTCAGTACAATTTCGCCTGCCCCAAGGCGTTGTACCTCTTGCACCCAATCAGGCGTATGCCACTCGGTGATTTTTGTTTTTGCAGCATCCCCGGTGAACTGGTTAACATGATAACAGCCTGTTGTCTGATCAAAATACGAGTCAATACCCACCACAACACACTGCACACCAAAGGTATCGGCCAGGGTAGTGATAAGACTTGGGTTGCTCAGTGAGGGGGAGTTAACGGATATTTTATCCGCTCCATACTGCAAAATTTTCCGGGCGTCGTTTACAGAAGCTATGCCACCGGCCACGCAAAAGGGGATATTAATTACTTCTGCAACACGTGATACCCAGCTTTTATCCACAATCCGCCCGTCACTGGAAGCGGTAATATCATAAAAGACCAGCTCATCAGCCCCTTCGTCAGCATAACGCTGTGCCAGAGGCACAATATCGCCAATAATTTCATGATCTCGAAACTGAATACCCTTAACCACCTGACCGTCTTTCACATCCAGGCAGGGGATGATGCGTTTTGCCAGCATTTAGTCACCCCAACATTCAAAGGCTTGTTGTTCTGTAAAACGGCCATCCAGTAAGGCTCGCCCCACAATCACACCGGATACGCCCGTGTCTTTTAATGCATCAATATCTGAAAGTGCACCCACACCACCTGATGCCTGAAACTCGATGGCAGGGAACTGCCGACACAAATCTTTATACAAGGCAATATTCGGCCCTGTCAGCGTGCCATCGCAGGAAATATCAGTGCACAAAACATGGATAAGACCTGCCGCAAGGTAGTCATCCAGTAAGGCATCGATGGTCACACCCGAGTCCTGCTGCCACCCTGAAACAGCAACATTGCGTTGCCCTTTATCGTTTATTGCCATATCCAGCGCCAGTACGATTTTTTCTGCACCGTAGGTATCCATCCAGCCCTTTACCTGCTCCGGTTGCTTCACAGCAGTTGAGCCAATAACGACTCGGTCGGCACCCGCTTTGAATAAACCCGACACATCAGCCTCTGAACGTATACCGCCGCCAATTTGTACCTTCGCCGGTGTACTCTTTAGCAACGCTTCTATAATGGTTAACTGTCGGGTAGCAGGGTCTTTGGCGCCCATCAGATCCACCAGATGCAACCATTTGGCACCGGCTTTATGGTAGCGGGCAAACTGCTTTGCAGGATCAACAGGGTATGTTGTCACTCTGCCATAATCCCCCTGTAACAGGCGGACAACCTGACCATTGATAAGGTCGAGGGCTGGAATAATCATACAGGCAACTCCAGAAAGTTTTTAATCAGTTGTGCACCGGCTTTACCCGAACGTTCCGGGTGAAATTGTACGCCGTAATAATTGCCGCTGTGCACAGCGGCTGAAAACGGTTGCCCGTACTCACAACTGGCCAGGGTATAGCCACCAACCTTTGAAACTGACAGCGCATAGCTATGCACAAAGTAAAAGTAGGTGCCAGCGCCAATGCCTTTAAACAATGGGTTATCGCCTATGGGTGTTACCGTGTTCCAGCCCATATGTGGCAACGGTAAATGGCTGACCTGCATTTTTACGACAGGGGCATCACAAAACCCCAGGCACTGTGTTAACTGATGATCGCCCCGGCGCCTTTCTTCAGATGTTCTGGCAAGAAGCTGCATGCCCAGGCAAATACCCAGTAGTGGCTGATCTACTTTTTTTAACAAGGGGATAAGATTACGCTGCGCCAGGTTTTTCATTGCTTCATTTGCGGTACCGACACCGGGTAAAAACAATTTGTCTGCTCCTAGCAGCTCATCAGCTTGACAGCTTACTGTTACCTGATAGTCCAACCTTTCTATGGCATAGCGGACAGATTGCACATTGGCACAGCCGGTATCAATAATGACCACCTGTTGTCTGGCACCTCTGACACTCATTAAAGCACTCCCTTGCTGCTTGGCAGCTCAGAGCTTTCTACCCGAATAGCTTGACGCAAGGTGCGGCCAAAGGCCTTAAACAGACTCTCGACAATATGATGAGTATTATGACCAGTGGATGACAGGTGTAGTGTACAGGCCATAGCGTCGGCCATTGAGCGGAAAAAGTGTTGCACCATGTCCGTGGACATCTCACCCACTTTGCTGCGGGGAAAATCTGCCTCAAACTTCAGATATGAGCGGCCCGATAAATCCAGCGCACACTCGGCCAAACATTCATCCATAGGTAAGGTAAAACCAAAACGACAAATGCCACGTTTATCACCAAGCGCCTGCTTTATTGCTTGCCCTAATGAAATAGCGGTGTCTTCTATTGTGTGGTGATCATCAATGTGTAAATCACCTGATACCTGTACATAAAGTTTAAAGCCACCATGGGTGGCGATCTGTTCGAGCATATGGTCGAAAAAGCCAATGCCCGTAGTGATATCGCTGCCCGTGTCATCCAGATTCACCTTGATATTAATAGCTGTTTCGCGCGTGACCCGTCTGACTTCAGCCTCTCTTGGTCGGGTTGTTAAGTCTTTCACAATTTGCCACCAGCCCATGCTTTCACGGCGGTATAAAATACCTTTTAGCGCCATGTTGTCAGCCAGTTGCAGGTCGGTTTGCCGATCCCCAATAACGACTGACTGTGAAAAGTCAATCCGCCCCTGCTTCAGATAGCCCTCTACCAGCCCCAGCTTGGGTTTGCGGCAGCTGCACTCGTCCGTGTCAAAGTGGGGACAGATCAGCACATCCTCAAAACGAATGCCCTGAGACGCAAAGATAGCCATCATGGCGTTATGGGGCCCATCAAAGTCAGCCTGTGGAAAACTATCCGTTCCCAGTCCATCTTGATTGGTGACCATCACCAGCGTGTAACCGGCCCGTTGCAGCGCTAACAATGCAGGAATCACGTCAGGTTCCAGCTCAAGTTTATCGAGGCGGTCCACTTGAAAATCTTCCGGTGGCTCGAAAATCAATGTGCCGTCACGGTCGATAAACAGAATTTTTTCTTGTTGCATTTTTTTTACCTCCTACAAAGTGGCTAATCGGGTGATGATGGCTGAGATAACGTGCTCGCATTCTGCCCGTGAGCCAATACTGATTCTCAGGCAGTCTTTTATGGTCGGTTTTCGCAAGGTAATGCCCTGATCCCACAGCTGCCTGAACAAGGTATCGGCATTGGGAAATTTTACCAACAGGTAATTGCCTTTCCCTTCAAAGACCGTAACGCCCTCACAAACAGACAACGCCTGACTGAGAAAGTCACGATTTTTTGCTAGTACACTGACCTGTTTTTGCATGCAGGCAATGCCTTCAGTGGAGAGCGCCTGTTCAGCAATGGCAGCAACGGGAACCGGCACCGGATAGGGCGCGATGACCTTCAGCAAACTAGTTATCACCTCCGGGTTTGCCAGCGTAAAACCACAACGCAAACCTGCCAGCGCAAAGGCTTTAGATAATGTTCGCAGAATCACCAGGTGAGGGTACCTAGCCAGTAAATCCACCAAAGATAACTTGGGACAAAAGTCAACATAGGCCTCATCAACAACAACCAGTGCCTGTCCCCTGGTGTGCTCAAGCAGTGCGACAATGTCTTGCCGATGAAGCTGATTGCCTGTTGGGTTATTGGGGCTGCACAGAAAAACCAGCTTCACCCCGCCCAGATTTTTTGTTATGGCCGGTAAGTCTACTTGCCAGCTAGACATCAGTGGAATTTCACGACAACTAACGCCTGCCGCTTCTGCGCTGATCTGATACATACCGTACGTGGGCGGGCAGTGGAGAATCGTATCCTGCCCCGGTTCACAAAAGGCACGAATCAGTAGCTCAATGCCTTCATCAGCACCGCGGCAGGTGAGCACCTGCGAGGCATCAACACCCGCGTAGTGGGCGTAGGCTTGAATCAACGCGTCTGGCTGGCAGGTACTGTATCGGTTCAACCCCTGTCCATTAAAGGTATAGTTATTATCAAAAGGTGACTCATTGGCGTTAAGCAAAACAGTGCCACTACTGCCAAGACGCCTTGCCGACTGGTAAGGCACCAGCTTTTTTACCGCAGGACGGAGCAATGTTTCAATACTCATGAACGCCCCCTTTCGTATTTTTGCTGTCGGATAGTCACAGCCCGCTGATGAGCGTCCAACCCTTCGGCAGCGGCCATCACTGAGACTGTCGGTGCGAGGGCTGAAAATCCTGCTGGTGATAACTCCTGTACGGTCATCCGTCGTGAAAAATCGGCCAACCCCAAACTGGAGCTGGTACGCGAATGTCCATAGGTAGGCAATACATGATTGGTTCCCGAGGCATAATCCCCGGCAGATTCAGGGGACCAGGCCCCTAAAAAAACAGAACCGGCATTATTGATCCGGGGCAGCAGTGTACGAGGTGTTTCCGTTTGTATAATCAGGTGCTCAGGGCCATAGCGATTAGCAATGGCAACACAGTCACTCAGAGTATCAGTGACAATCAACACACCCGCTGCCAATGCCTGTTCTGCAATGGCTGCCCGCGGTAGCGCGGTCAGCTGTTGCTGCACGGCTATGGCTGTCTTTTTTGCTATTTCAGTGTTAGGTGTCACCAATACGACCTGTGAATCAACCCCGTGCTCTGCCTGGCTGAGCAGGTCAGCGGCAACAAACTCGGGATCTGCACTGCTGTCAGCAATGACCATCACCTCTGAAGGGCCTGCCGGCATATCAATGGCTGCCCCCTGCGGGTCTGCGCTGACCTGCTGTTTCGCAGCCGTAACGAAAGCATTCCCCGGGCCAAATATCTTGTCCACCTTTGGCACTGAGTCTGTACCGTAGGCCATAGCGGCAATAGCCTGCGCCCCACCGGCATTATATACCTGAGTTATGCCGCAAAGCTCAGCAGCAAACAATATTTCATTGGCAATAGGCGGAGGAGAGCATAAAACCACTGTTGTACACCCTGCCAAAAGTGCCGGAATACCAAGCATTAACACCGTAGAGAACAAAGGCGCACTGCCGCCAGGGATATAACACCCGACAGATTCAATGGGACGCGTGATTTGCTCACACACGACGCCCGGCTGTGTCTCTACCCGTAAGGCGGGGAGCGCCTGTGCCTGGTGAAAAGTTTTGATATTAACATAGGCTTGTCCCATGGCGTCCTTAAGATCATCGGCCAGGTATTGACCTGCGCTCCCGATAGTCTCCTCACTGACCTGGATGCGCTCAGGGGTAATCTGATCAAATTGTGCTGTCAAACGTCTCAGGGCTTCATCGCCACCTTGCTGCACCTTACGAATAATTGCTGAAACGGCCTCTTGTATCCCAGGGCCAGCATTCACCGCAGGACGCTGTAAAATCTGCCCCTGCTCAGCAGGTGAAAGGCTATTCCAAACCACTTGTTTCATCTTTCACTCCATCATCTTCTCGATGGGAAGTACTAAAATGGAGCTTGCCCCCAGTTTTTTTAATCTTTCCATGGTTTCCCAGAACAAGTTTTCTGAGCTAACCATATGCAAAGCAACACGACTTTTGTCGTGTGTTAGTGGGTTTATCGTAGGGTCTTCAGCCCCAGGCAATAACGCCTGGATTGCCTCCAGATTAGCCACGGGAGCGTGCATCATAATGTACTTGGACTCCTGAGCCTGAAGCACGCCCTGCATGCGCACCAGCAAGCGATCCACAAGCACCTGTTTTCTTGCGGCTAAAGGTTCAATACATTGAATCAGTACCGCACGAGAACGCAGAATAACCTCAGTTTCTTTTAACCCGTTGGCCTCAAGGGTTGCGCCAGTTGAGACCAAGTCACACACGGCATCTGCCAACCCTGCTTTCGGCGCGACCTCTACCGACCCGTTAAGGACACAGGTCGTACAGTTAACACCCCGCTCGCGCATATACTGTTTGACCAGCTGTGGATAGCTTGTGGCAATCCTTTTGTTTTCCAGATCAGCAACACCGCGGTATGGCTGGTTTTCATCAATAGCAATAGACAGACGACAATGCCCAAAGCCCAGGGGTTGTAACATCTGGTATTCACAGGCTTCCTGCCGGGCTGCGCGTTCAAGACTGACCTCATGGAGCTCATTTTCACCAATAATACCCAAGTCCACCAACCCATCCATCACCAATCCGGGAATATCATCGTCCCTGACCAGCAACAGGTCAATTGGCAAGTTATCTGCGTGCACAATCAGCCGTTCACCGATCATACTGAACTGAATGCCACAGCGTTTAAGCAGTTCACAGGATTCAGCCCCCAACCGACCTTTTTTTTGAATGGCAACTCTTATTCTTTCTGTATTCACGTTTTTATCCTCCCACCGGCAATACAATACTATTGCCAGAAACCAAAAAACCCCTGGAAGTTGTCCTTCCAGGGGTTTTTTCAGGTCTATCAACCGCCGGAAGGTCTGTGTATCTTCCGGACAGGGACTACCTTCCTGAAGACTAGTCAGAATGGTGGTGATGGTGACCGATAGCGTTAAAAGTCATAATCATGTTCCTTAATCGTAGCCATCAAGATAAACACCTCCAGCTTTTTTTGCAATGCCCACTACTATTTTAACGTTGAGGGCATTCAGGAGCCTGTCGGACTTATGCTTTCGAGCATAAAATTCAGTAGGGCGAGTCAGTTTCGATCAATTTGTGCGAATAGTTGACCTATTTAATTAAGCAAATTGATCGGAAATTCTGGCCGCGCTTTCTCGCACTTTCTCGCACTTTCTGGATTTCAGGCCGAAATTATCTTCAATCCGACAGGCTCCTAGTCCCGAAAGTTGGTATATTGTAGCGGCATATCCAGCTCAACATCTTTTAACAAGGCAATAGCCGCCTGTAGATCATCACGTTTTTTGCCCGTCACCCTTACCTGCTCCCCCTGAATAGCCGGTTGTACTTTCAGCTTCGCATCTTTAATCATTTTAGTGATCTTCTTGGTAAGCTCCTTACTCAGCCCCTGGCGGACAGAAACCTCTTGCTTGACCTGCTTGCCTGAGGGATAAAAATCTTTTATATCAAGACACTTTACGTCAATGCCACGTTTAACCATTTTAATTTTCAGCATTTCCAGCATTTGATTAAGTTGAAAATCGGCATCAGCCATCATGGTAATGTCTGTGTCTTTTTTATCAAAGCGGGCATCGACACCCCGAAAATCGTAGCGGGTGGCGAGTTCTTTATTGGCCTGGTCAACGGCATTGGTAAGCTCGTGAAGATCGATCTCAGACACAACATCAAAAGAAGGCATTGCGGTTATCCTCAATAGGGGGTTAGCCCTTTATTGTATCTGATCTCTCATAAGCTGTTCATGATCTTTCGTGAAAAGCGAAACCCATGGGAAAAGCTGCCTGTTTGTTGATTTTCTGAGAGTTCGGTGGTGCTATGCCCAAGCTTATGGCTGGGAAAATAATAGGCATCATAAAACACTTGACGGATAGGTATTATCCGAATAGTATTTACGGAAAGTCGAGAAGACACAAAAAGAATAACTCAGTGCAGACTGCTCTTGGCTTAATGGTGAAATAGCAAGAATAAACCAAATAACAACAATAGTTGCACTACAGTTACTCTGTCTTTGCTTATTCGATTTTCTAAATCTAATAAGCGAGTACAGAGTATTCTTTTATCCCGTTTTCAAGTAACTCTGGCCGTCTCAGGGTAAAGCACTGTATCCTGATAGTTCATTCAGCCTATCCCGGACAACAGGACTCCATGACATTTTTTATCTTTCTCCAGCAATCACCTGGCTGGTTTTATCTATTGCTTGTCATTCTCGGGCTGATAGCAGGAAGCTTTTTAAATGTTGTAATCTACCGGCTGCCTATTATGCTTGAACGAAGGTGGCAACAGGAAAGTAAGGCCGCCTTGTTTCCCGATAAAGCACAGATTAAACAACAAACGTTTAATATTGCGATGCCACCTTCATTCTGTACATACTGTCAATCCAGTATCAAACCCTGGGAAAACATTCCCTTGATAAGTTATCTTTTTCTTAAAGGTAAGTGCTCTGCCTGCAAAACCCCTATTTCAACACGATACCCCGCCGTAGAGGCAATAACCGCTTTGCTGACACTGCTGGTAGGTAGTTATTTTGGTGTAACGATTGAAAGCATAGCTTACTGTTTTTTCGTCTATAGCTTGCTGGTACTCACCTTGATTGATATAGATAAACAACTTTTGCCAGATATCATCACGTTGCCTCTGCTATGGGCTGGCCTGCTGTTCAACAGTGCCACAGGGTTGGTTCCTTTGCAAAGCGCTCTGTTGGGGGCTGTTGCTGGCTATTTGTCATTATGGTCCGTTTACTGGCTGTTTAAACTGGCGACAGGAAAAGAAGGGATGGGCTATGGTGATTTTAAACTTCTGGCCGCACTGGGCGCCTGGCTTGGCTGGCAGTTACTGCCGATGATTATTCTCTTGTCTTCCCTGGTGGGCACACTGGCTACCTTGTTATTGATTGCCTTAAAGCTACATAAGCGCACCAATCCGATACCCTTTGGTCCCTACTTGTCTGCCTCTGGTTTTATTGCGCTTCTGTGGGGGAATAAACTGCTTCTTTCCTATCTGCAAGTGATGGGATTGTGATGGCATCCAAACAAAAAAGACACTTTGTCGTAGGCGTAACCGGGGGTATTGGCAGCGGTAAAACCGCTGTTACAAATTACCTTGCCAGCTTGGGCGTTACCATTGTGGATGCCGACATAGCTGCCCGGGCAATAGTCGAGCCGGGACAGCCTGCACTGGATAACATCGCCAGCCATTACGGTGCCGGTATCCTGCTTGAGAATGGCAATTTGAACCGCCGAAAACTCAGGGAAATTATTTTTGATAACCCCGCTGAAAAACAATGGCTGGAGCAACTATTACACCCTGAAATCAACGCACTACTCAGACAACAGTTAGCTGATGCAACATCACCTTACGTTGTACTGGTCTCTCCACTGCTGACAGAAACCGGGCAACATACGCTTTGTGACCACATTCTGGTGATTGATACACCTGAGCATGTGCAAGTTGACCGAACTGTTGCACGGGACAGTACCACGGAGGAACAAGCCTTAAAAATCATCAATAGCCAGATTCAACGGGAGAAGCGGTTGAGTTTTGCGGATACAATTGTAGACAACAGTGGAAGTTTGTCAGAGCTACACGACACCCTTGAACAATTTCACAATGATATGATAACCGCTCTTTTTAATAAAGGCAGTGACCACTAGGCACTCAGAAGCTGTTTTAAAAACCTGCCCGTAGCAAGTATTTAGAGAATAAACCTAAATTCATGTTTATTTGTACAGGGAATGTTTGTGATCTATTTCGCGGGGAAGCAAGATTCTTACCCTATACTATTATTAAAAAATAATTACCGTATATCTTTACGCTTTAATACCTACATGCTTCAACTGTCATCACCTCGTGCAAAGGGGGGTGAAAACAGGAACGTCTTTGAGCCGGTTCGAAAAAGCCACTCGTAAGTACCAAACGAGATTAACCTGAATATAAATCAATATAGGAGGTTATTTTATGTGGGATGAAAAAGAGCTGCGCATCATATCTATCAACGTAATAAATAATATAATGAACACCTCTAATATGGAAGGGTTTTATAAAGTCAGTAGTAGAGAAATGGAATATGTTCAGGGTTTTTTATTGCGTGGCGACACACGATCATTTAACTGTATTTTCATTGAAGGCTTTGCCCCAAGGGGGCGTATCTGTGATGAACAGAAGTTTGCTTCTGCCAGATTCGGTACTTCAGATTGCACAACGGGTGCTTCCGGCGTTTCAACGACGGTCTCTTATAACTTTGCCACTATATTTTCAAAAGAAACAGGGCATGTTTATATGATTGATGCTAGAAAAAAATTAGGCTTCCCCATTAAAAAGCCTGATAGACTTGGGGATCAGCATAACCCTTTTTCAGAAATTAACTTTATCGATGGTTTCCCAGGTACTGATGTGGTTGGGTTTATTCGCCCTCAAAAGAGCAGTAGACGCTATGACTTAGTATGCAACCCCGATTATTCAGGCGACTTCACCTATATTGAGTATGTGATCAATAATCCCTGTGCGGTAGCACCCGGACGAAAGCGAGCAGCTGCTTATTCAAAAGACTTTCTCAAAGGTGGGGACGATTCGACATGTAATATTATGTAATCCCACTACATAAGACACTGGAAAACTAAAAAACAGGTGTACTGCCTTTGCCATCTGTCACTATGAAATACTACTTGTATCAACCACCTTGAGTCATGTTAGCAAAACACAGGTTTAACCGCCCTCAATCTAACGCAAGCTGTCTGCTAATCGTTAAACTTCCGACTTCTATCGCCTGCTATGAGATAATATCAATAAGATCTCCTATAATACCTTGGAGCCTGTCGGATTTATGCTTTCTCGAACTTTCTCGAACTTTCTCGAACTTTCTCGCACTTTCTCGCACTTTCTGGATTTCAGGCCGAAATGATCTTAAGTCCAACAGGCTCCTTGAGCATGCACCTGAATTTTTTATGGGTACTGGAGGCTATTTATTATGTGGAGAGAAGAAGATCTGCAGATCATACCTATCAGAATACTAAATAACATAAAAAATACTGGTAAGATGGAAGCGTTTAAAAGAGTCGAGGGTTCAACAACGGAGTATATACAGGGGTTCTGGTTACGTGGTGATACACGACCATTTAACGAAGTTTTCACAGAAGGCTTTTACCCACATGGGCAATTAGAAATGAGGGAAAGTCAGAGTCGTGCCGAGCGTGCCGCGTCGCTTTACTCTCTTCTTGGTCCTCCATCCACCCCACCACCACCCATATGTTTTATAACAACAGCTCTCTATAGCGTAGCTTTTGATCAATGCGGAAAAAAAGAGTCTGTTTACATGATTGATGCCCAAAAAAGATTCGGTTTTCCCCTCTTAATTGAAGAGTCGTCCAGGGGATGTTCTTTTGCGCAAATTAACTTTCTTCATGGGTTTCCGGGTACAGATGTGGTTGGGTTTATTCGCCGCCCAAAAGAACCTAGAGGCTTTGAATTATTGTGTAACCCGGATTATGAAGGCGACTTCACCTATGTTGATCATGTGATCAACACCCCACGTCCAGTAATATCTGGACGAGATCCAGAGCCTGTTCATTAAAATGAATCTATAAAACAGAGGACGCATGCTATTTTATAGTCAGAATCTCCAGAATGAACTGAAAATAGGCTATTTTGGTTTTTTGCCAAGTAGACTGCCGCCTCTTTTAGTTTATTCATTTTTGTGTCTCGTCGCCTTTGTCCTCTCTGTCAACCGGTGCTTCAGGTGGGCATGTTCAGTAATAACTCAAGTTCCGCGACAGCATAGGCGCGTAGCTGATCAAATGATGACCGGAAAGCTTTCATGCAAATCTTTACCCGAAGCTGGAAGTGATTAACTTTCAACTTCGAGGATAATATTTCCAGCCTGAAAGCTGAGTAAATCAAGAGAAATAGTTCCTTGCTGGCTGACAGCCTGGCCGTTGGGAACCCTTATCACGCACAACTGTTGTTACTCTTGATAGCTTTCTGAGTACGATAGTGTCCAGTGCTTTTTTGCTGGCCTACCCATTTTACCACCTGATTGTTGGCAAAAAAGTTCTAAATACTAATAAATTCACGTATCATCCCCTAAGAGCCTGTCCGAGAACAGCGCCCGTAGCGAGGATTGCGAGAAATTGAGGATAAAAATTTCTGTTTCTGAGGAGAATAGCGGGGCTATTTGATGAAGAAGCAGGAATTTTTAGACCCATTTATCACAATCGCAGTAGGGCAGTCTATTCTCGGACAGGCTCCCAGGTATTCACCCTGAGTTTTGGTGGGTGTAGGAGGTTACTAAGTTGGATGACAACTCTTTGGAAATCACGTGGGCTAAGGAAGATTTGCAAGTCATACCTATCTTCCACCGCTTTCACCAATTCGATACTGTTAACATCAATGGATTTTCCATCGTCAGTAGCAAAAATGAAGAGTATGTACAGGGGTTCTTGTTCCGTGGCGATTGTCGACCATTCAACACCGTTTTCTTAAAAGGGTTTACCCCAAAAATACAAATAGGGAGTGGTTTTGATACTCCATTTGACTTTGAGACTGCTCGAGGTGTTATAGCATCAACAAGTTATATCATGGCTGAGGCTGAGGGCGCTAAAATACACCCCGGTGCCCCATGGTATGTTTATATGGTTGATGCCCAAAGAAAATTAGGTATTCCTATGATGACCTCAAGGAGAAATAACAGAGAATATTATCCAGAAGTTAACGTTCTGGAGGGTTTTCCTGGTACTGATGTAGTTGGGTTTATTCATCGTTCAGAAGAAAGCCAGATGCTTGAGTTAGTATGTAACCCCGATTATTCAGGTGACTTTGCCAAAGTCAGAGGCGTGATCAATAACCCAACGCCAAAACCACCCCGTCTAAGGAAAGCGCCTACTTATTCAGGTGGCTTTCTTAACGACAACTACACTGTGCAATGCACTATTTTATAGCCCAAGCAAAAATTCACGTGAAAACGCAACCGCAAATCATACATTCTTATCAGTAAATGCCAATCCTGTTTTATATCATAAAATATTATAAAAACAGGGGGTTTTTGAATGTTTATTGTTTCTATACTGTGTAATATTGATGATGGAGAAGTTTTGCTGAAAAAGTTGAAAAAAGTTGAAAAAAGTTTTTTATCTTCCCTTTCCGCTAAGTCATGGCTTCGTGTGCATTGATAGAAAGTAAACAGAAAGTAAAAAACCTGAATAGCAACCCTTAAGGCTCTAGGAGCCCGCCGGACTTATGCTTTCGAGCATAAAATTCAGTAGGGCGAGTCAGAATTTTCGATCAATTTGTGCGAATAGTTGACCTATTTAAACAAATTGATCGGAAATTCTGGCCGCGCTTTCTGGATTTTAGGCCGAAGTTGTCTTAAGTCCGACAGGCTCCTAGGAGCTTGTCCGAGAATAGACTACCCTACTGCGGTTGCGATAAATTGGTCTGAAAATTCCTGCTTCTTCGTCAAATAGCCCCACTATTATCCTCAGAAGCAGAAATTTTTATCCTCAATTTCTCGTAATCCTCGCTACGGGCGCTATTCTCGGTCAGGCTCCTAGGCATATGACTGGCTAAGGCTGTCCACGGTATTGCCACTTAGCCATAGCAAAAATACACTCGTCACGGTCGACATCTCATAATAATTTTTAATGCTTTATCTGCCACTCTCACCCTGTTTTTGTAGAAGGATTCCGCAATATATACCAAATAGTAACAAAGAGGACAGATAATAGTGCTTAAAAATCAGATGAAGGCATTTGAAAATACAATTTATTCCAATAATGTCCTGCTTCTAAACAATCCAGTGACGTTTCAGGATACAAGAAAGGTACCGGGATCACGATTAACGCCCCCTATAAAAACCAAGGCTCGTGGGTATTTTTCAGGTTATGTTTTTCGGGGTGACACCAGGACTCCCCAGGTAATTTTTAGTCAAGGATTCCAACTGCAATGGCCCTTGGTGACACAAGAACAAATTCCCAGATTAACAGGTGCTATGGGAGGTATTACCTATGATGAAGGCATCTCAACAGCAATCTCCGTCAAGGTTGCCTCTGCATACAGTCAAAGGGGAGGCAATCAACCAGGGTATGTTTACCTGATTAATGCGTGTGCATATGCTGGCTTTGCTATTCTAAACCCTCGTGCAGGATTATGGGCTCAACTGCTTCCCTTTTTAAACGATATCTATGAAGTAAACTTTATGCACAGCATCCCGAATACTAGCATAGTAGGTGTCGTATGGTCCTCTGACAATGATCTTCCGTACACACATCTCTGGCCGCACACACTCCCCGGACTCAAACTTGCGGTAAACCCAGACTACGAAGGAGGCATTGAGGCCGCAAGGAACACAGTTGCTCTATTTAACGGCACTGGCTGACTAATTGATACTTAACCACGTGAATGTAGCAAAAGCCTTTCTCAATATGGACTGATCCTTACACAAAACAAACCGAGAATAAATTGAGTAAGCAGTATAATTCGGGCTTGATACCAAGGAAGATGAACTTTAAGCTCCTTTGCTAATGAGCTGACGTCTTCTATGTACTACGGTTGTCTATCTGGATTTAAGAGACCGCATAGATTACCTTACATGGCCGTCAGCTCATACCCCTAGCCCTTGAAACGCTTGGCCGATCAAGGTTTTGTCCCGTACATAGCCATATGGGAGATTCTTATGTGGGATGAAAAAGACCTGCGCGTTATACCTATAAATCTGATTAATAACCTGATGCATACCAATAACATCAAGGGGTTTTGCCGGGTTAACAGCGAAGGAATGGAATATGTGCAGGGGTTTTTGTTGCGCGGTGACGCACGAGATTTCAACCATATTTTTATAGAAGGTTTTTCCCGTGAAGTGGTTATTTGTCCCGGCGAGACCGGTACAGAAAAATTCGGTTTCCCTCATGGCACAAGGGGTATTCCGACGGTTTTAACGACAGCACATTATAACTTTGCCAATGACTACTCAGAAACAAACTGGTATGTTTATATGATTGATGCCACAAACAAGTTAGGCGTCCCCCTTAAATCAGCTGATAGTCGTAATTATCTCCCATTCTGTCACATCTATTTTATTGATGCATTTGCTGGTACAGATGTGATTGGGTTTATTCGCCGTCAAGGGAGTAATGATAACTACGATTTAGTGTGTAACCCAGACTATTCAGGCGACCTTAACTATGTTAACCATGTGATCAATACCCCACATGCAAAATCGCCAGAGCTACTACAAGCGCCCATGTATTCAAAAGATTTTATCAATAACAGGGACGAGGACAAAGGAGGTTGTATTATTTTGTGACTTATATCCACTGCCCTTCAAAACTCAGGATGTATTGACGTTAAGTCCCCAAGAGTTAAGTCCCCAAGAGCAATGTACAAATTTCTGCATTTTGACAGACAACAGGCGTAAAAGCCTTTCCCCCAAGGGTAAAACGCAACATCAAACGTTTAGCCCACTACCCAATATAGCCTGGGCAAGGGGCACAACATGTGAACCTCCCCCAAACGCCTGAGAATAATACCCATCATCTTTTCTAACGACCTTAACGTGAGTTCGACGGATATTCTTTTGTCCTGCAAGGGATGCAGATATAAAAAGAACGAACGCCTGGGTAAAGACAACTGGTATTATTCAGAGCGTCCACTGGTATAAGTTCAGAGGTTCAGAGTCCGAGCTTCCACCCATTGGTCACCGGATAACGCCGGTCCCGGCCAAAGCCTCGTGGCGTAATACGTACACCAATAGGTGCCTGGCGGCGCTTAAATTCGTTACTATCCACCAGCCGTAAAACGCGGTACACGATTTCACGATCAAACCCTTTGGCAACAATGGCTTCCGCACTGTAATCCTGCTCAATATACAACTCAAGAATCGTATCCAGCTCATCATAAGGGGGCAGGCTGTCTTCATCCACCTGATCTGGTGCTAATTCAGCGGAAGGCGGACGATCAATCACCCGTTGAGGAATGACATAGCCCAGGGTATTGCGATAGCAGGACAAGGCAAACACCAGGGTCTTGGGAACATCTTTTAAGACATTATAACCACCGGCCATATCGCCGTAGAGAGTGGCATAACCCACAGACATTTCACTTTTATTGCCTGTGGTCAACACCAGATAGCCCTTTTTGTTGGACATGGCCATTAGCAGCACACCACGACTCCGGGATTGCAGATTCTCTTCCGTTGTATCCCTGTCACTGCCTTTAAACTCGCCGGCGAGAGTCTCTAAAAAAGCATTGAACACCGATTCAATGGGCAGCACTTTATAATCGACACCCAACAAAGCGGCTTCTTCTTCAGCGTCGGCAAGACTCATGGAGGAAGTGTAGCGATAGGGCATCATCACCGCCTGGACTCGTTCTGGCCCAAGGGCATCAGTAGCGATGGCCAGGGTCAGACCAGAATCAATACCCCCGGACAGACCGAGCACAACGCCTTTAAAACCGTTCTTGTTAACGTAGTCCCTAACACCTGTCACCAGCGCATTATAAACCCGCTCATGTAGCTGAGGGCATGGCGTTATCTCCCCCTGCTGAAATGCACCCGTCGCCTTGGAAAAAACGACGGGGAACAGTTCTTCTGAAAAGTAATGAGATGCCACTGCTACATCTCCGTTGCCATTGAGCGCAAATGAGCCGCCATCAAACACCAACTCATCCTGAGCTCCCACCAGATTTACATAGATAACAGGAAGCCCGGTCTCAAGGCAACGCTGACGAATGGTGTTCTGACGGACAGACTGTTTATGGCGGTGAAAAGGAGACGCATTTAAGCTGACAATCATATCAGCTCCGGCATCTTTGGCGGCTCGCGCTGGCTCTTCATACCATAAATCTTCACAAATGCTTAAACTGATCTTCACACCTTTGCAGTCAAAAATACCCAGGGCATTGCCCGGTATAAAGTAACGTTTTTCATCAAAGACCTGATAATTAGGCAAATGTTGCTTACCATAACGACAAATCACCTTGCCATCACGCAATACAACAGCCTGGTTTTCCAGTCCATGCCCCCCCATGGCGGGCAAACCTACGACTATATCAATACCCTCGACCCCCTTCAGCCGGTTCAGGGCGGTTTCGGTGCGTAATACCATGCTGGGCCTTAGCAATAAATCTTCAGGAGGGTACCCGCACAGGGTCAGCTCGGGAAATACAACCACATCAGCCTGATGCTGATCCCGTGCCTGGCGGGCGGCGTCAATAACTTTGGAGGTATTGCCATCGATATCCCCAACGGTAAGGTTCAGCTGGGCCATGACAAGCGTAAGCGATGATGACATTGAGATACCTGAATTCCATGGAATAACAATAATCGCGCTAGTGTATGCCAGAATGAGACAATTTAAAATTCACTGTCAAAACTAAATTCCATGGACTGTGCGGGCGCCTGTAGAAAATCCCCCTGGACATAGTCGATCCCTATATGCCACAAAGGTGCCAGTGCAGACGTGTTTTTGACCTGGGGAACAATGACCTGTTTGCCAGCCGCAACTACTTTATTGATTATTTCCTTAAGCGCTTCTCCCCGGCTGTCACCGGTTAAATCTTTGGTGAAGCTGGGGTCTGTTTTAATAAAATCGACGCTGACCGACTCAGCCAGCTCCAGTGGATTAACACTACAGCCAAATTCACTGATTGCCGTATGACAACCCATGCTTTTTACCTGGTCAAAAAACGCTCCAGCTGCCGAGCCATAGCGCGCAATATTCGACTCGCTCAGCTCAAGGGTTACCGCATTTTCAGGAATACCTGCTTTAGCAAGAGCTGCCTTCATCCAGGGAAGAAACTGGCTATTGTTAATTTCACAACCGCCAATATTGAAAATTAAACGTGTATCATTGCCGTCTTTGCGTTTATCAGCGAGCTGCTCACTGGCTGTGGTCAGTGCCCAGCGATCCACTTGTCCCCACAGAGACATATTATCCAGCTTTGTTCTGAAGTGGGTACAATCATGCTCTCTGCCACGTATATCTGTCATGGAAAACGACACTTCATAATAATTTCCTTCAGCACCTTTGAGGCTGACAATGGGCTGATAATAAAGCTTAAGTCCGTCGTTTTTCATCGACTGGCTGAGCATCATGGCAATGTGTTTATCCACCGACTTCAAGGTTCCCACCTTTCTGGCTTTATAAAATGCGAGCTGCCCCCCCCCTTTTTTTTCAGCTTGCCCACAAGCATGTTTCGCTCTTACCATTAGCGTACTGGCATCAATGGCATTGTCACCAAGAATAATCGCCCCCATGCTGAGTGTGATTGGCGATTGCTCACCTTCAATCACTAAAGGCTCAGCGGATACCTTTTCTAATAGTTCATCCGCAAGTGCCTGAACCCCACTCTCTCCCCCCTCGTTCAATAGCAGCCCAAACTGACCACCGCCGAATTTTGCACCAGAATGATTGACACCGAGCACATCAACAATCCTGTCTGCCACAGCATCTTCAAGGGCCTGACTGTAGTCTTTGCCTTTGTTATCAAAAATCCCTTGCAATCCATCAATACTGACATGCGCCAATGTTGTGCTCCCTTTACCGGAGGCGGCCTTTTGCACACTGGTTTTCAGTTTATCCACTAATTTCTGTTTATCTGATAACTCGGGAAGGCCGATGGCATTTTGTGCAGCGATTCTGGTTTCCTTATCAATGGGAGCATCAAAAGACTTAATCTGTAAACTCAGACTAAATGCGCCCTCATACGACGTAGGTTTTATAATCACGCGAACAGGAAGCCCGTCATTGCCATCTTGTAACAATGAGCATTGTAAAACAGCCAGCGCCTGGCCGGTTTCCTCAACACTTGCCAGAAAAGAACCAACATCCTCACGCTCATCTTCAATGACCATTTCAGTAAAACCACGCCCTATCAATGAGTCGGCATTATCCTGACCTAGCAACTGATAAAATGCCGGGTTCGTATAGCAAACAATATTATCTTTGATATAAAGAATGGCATCCACTTCATCGTCTAATAGCATACGACGATGTCGCTCAGACTCGTTGAGAGCGACACTCATTCGCCGATAGTTACGCCGTATATACAGATTTTCAATTTCCTGATTGGCAACCAATAACAGCATCTTTTTATTTTCCGGGGGAACAACTGCCTTTATCCCCTGTTGCAGGTACTCGAGCTTTTCTTCACTGTCTTTATAGTCAACCAATAAAATCACCGGAATATCAGCATTTTGGTGCTCAATCGTTTCCATTAACAAAGAGACCGACAAGTCTTTTGGCAGATTGGCAATAATGAGCAGATCCCACTTGGCTCTTTCAAGAAAAGCCTTTTCAAGGGTTTCAGCAGAAGTAATATGATGGGCTCGTGTTGTTTGCCCTTCATCCCGAAAGATGTTTACCAGCCGATCTGCTTCTGCTGTTTCTGCATCAGCGATTAAGAGTCGGGTGGCATCTCGAACGTCCTTTTCCATAACTCGACCTTTTTATTATTAATTAATCATTCCAGTCACCGGATCGTCTGCCAAGACTGTCCAACGTCAGTACTCGATTATTATCACGGGCGGCTTGAACACCTCGAGGAGTAGCTATCAATTTCACACAGGGGGTTGGCGTACAAGCTGCTGTGGTTATACGATAGTAGCCACTGTCTGTTATTACGGCATCAGAACTGTAATTCAGCTTACTCAATCGGGTTGTATATTCTGAATGCTTGGTAAAGTAACGCTCTTGTTTTTGCATGGCTTCAAGTAAAAAGGTGCTAGCCTCTGTCCGTCGGCTATCGGTGATATACGACATATAAGAAGGAAAACCGATAGCTGACAAAATACTAATAATTGATATAGCTATCATCATTTCTATTAGTGAGAAACCGTTAAAACTCATAATTCTGCATCCCTGACACTGAGTGAGAAAATAGTGTGGTTTATTCCTTTACTGTAGACTGATTAACGACCAAATACTGGTTTGCCTTAATTGATCGTATCTCCCGTTTTTCACCCTCTGGCCACAACACAGTCAATTTATTCACAACACTGTCTTTGCCTAAACCAAAATGACGCTCCACCGGGTTTTGTGATAGGTAATTATTCTCAATTCTTACTTCCTGCACTTGTCGGCCTGAAGCAGATTCAACAATAATCTTCGCGCCTACACCATGAACATTACGGCTGTCACTGATCAGTTTGACTGTCAAAAAATTGTTATGATGGCCAAAATCATTCCGATAGAGCGCAGGCGCCCCTTGATTATTCACTATCAGTACATCAATATCCCCATCCCGATCATAGTCAAAACAGCTAATTCCTCGTCCCTGACCAGGGTCAGCAATTCCGAACTTTTCAGCGGATTCAATAAACTGCCCTCTCTGGTTATTCAGAAATAATTTAGCACGCTTATCAATACGTTTAATGTGTGACTGCATACTATTAAGGCTCTTACCCACGTAGTAGAGGGCGCGTAAATCATCCACTTGCTCAGGGGAAACCTTCCTCTGATACTCACTGAGAAAATCGTCTATGGACGCAAAAGCGGTAGCATGATGAAAGCCATCTATTTTCAGCAGGCTGAACAGATAATGTAAGTCCTTACGGACCTCCAATGGGTCAAGGGGCACGCCATTGGTATGAAAGATATCCATCCAACCATCATTGTTAAAATCCCCAGCGCAAGCTCCCCACCCCCAACCACCATCACGAACACCTGCCTCGTCGGTGATATCGGTCCACTCCATTTTGCCAAACAGCCCAGCCCACTCATTTTGGTACAAGCGGTTACCGTTACCCAACGTCAAGTCATCAGGATAATAGATACTGGAGACAAACCAATCCATATCACCATCGTTATCAAAGTCAGCAATGGCGGTTCCCATACCGTTTTGATCAGTAATAACTGCCGTATTGGTTATATTCGTAAAGCGTTGATGATTATCATTGAGAAATACCTGAGTGGTCAAAAAATCAGCGACAGATAAAAGATCAGCTCTACTATCATTATTAATATCCACAAAATTGGGTGTAAAAGTATAGTCCCGCTCACCAAAATGCCCTGCCAGACCAAATTGCCGCGCACCGGGTACAAACAAGCCCTTGCCCTGGTTCAGCCACAGGTGCTCTTCTTCAGCTTTTGAGGGGCGCCCCCAATGGGCAAGAAAAACATCCATGTCACCATCGCCGTCCACATCACCAAAACCTGCCCCCATGGTCACTTGCCCCACCTTAAACCCCGGCGCAGAGACACGTAAAAATTTCTGACGGCCAGTATTCAAATACAGCCCAGGCGTACCTGCGGTCATATTGCCATGGAATAAATCCAGCCAACCATCACCATTGATATCCACCAGCATGGGGTTAGTGAGATCATCATTCGGGTCAATACCCCAGTTATCGCTGGTTTCGTTAAATGCGCCTTTTTGGTTATTTATCAACACGTTTGCCGGTGCCCCATTGCCCTGATTAATGACTAAATCAGTAAAACAATCGCCGTTAATATCGCCCGCTGCAACGCCCCCTGAAAACAACAAGTGCTCCATTGCCACTAGCCCATCACCGCTGAGGGATGTTTTGATGGTAGAAAAATCAAATTGTCTGTTAATGGTGATGCCGCTACTGGTTGTTACAGGGGTAAAACCATCGCCATTGACTGCCTTTCCCCTTGATATTGAGCATGTTTTTGCTAACTGTGGAACACGACCAAGGTCAGGTAGCACTCCCTGCTCTTGATGCTGCTCAGTAACTCTTGGTGACGGAATCGGTGAGCTATTATCAAAGTGGTGGATGATTTTCGCCTGTAGTCGGTGACTGTCGGGGGCTTCCCCTTGGGGAAGCCAGTGGCGCAGACAGCTTTCACTTTTTATACAAGGGTCGGTCAGAGTTTCAAGGAAAGCAATCATTGACGTTATTTGTTGCTCGCTGAGCACAGGCATACGCTCGTGGTTTACTGCTTTTAACTGCTCAAGGGCTGCCCGGGTATTTTTTCTCGTTTCAGGGTAACTCACGGGTAAGCCATTAAACTGGGGTAACTGCTGTAATGAGAAGTCAAACCCTTCAATGCTTTTTTCTGGATTAAGGTGGTGCTTAATGATTCCCCTTAAATCAGTAAATGCCCCTGTATGACCATAAGGGGCAGTTTCAGTCACATTCAATAACGATGGCACCCGAAAAGCAAAGAGGTCGTCGTCTTTTCGCGTGGTACGATAGCGCCCCAGGTCCTGTCCGTAAACAAAGTTACCGCGCCCGAATTGAGGAACAGCGAGATTATGGTACGATTCATTAGTAAAAAAATCGCCACCATGGCACCTGGCACAACCTGCCCCCCCTTTATCCACGCCGGTAAAAAACAATAATGCGCCTCGTTTGGCCGTTTCTGAAAGCGTGCCCCTGCCTTCAAGAAAAGCTTTCCAGGGGTTATCAATAAACAACTGGGAACGCTGATATTCAGCCAGCGCATTGGCAATGCGATCAAACGTGATCATTTTCTCAACGGACTGTTCAGGGTCGTCATTAAATGCTTGTTGAAACAACGACTGCCAGTGATTTTTTTTGAGCTCATCGGTCTGCCCCCTCAGTCGCTTTGCCAAAAAGGCTCTTACCGCATTGTTGCCTTTGAGTCCCGAAGAAAAACCCCGCATTTCAGCCGCGGCAATCACCGGAAAACGGGCTTGCGCCTCAAGAAGGCTATCACCGGCTAGTGCATCTGGCCCTCGAAAAATACTTTCCGGGGTTTTTATCGTGGACTTTTTTGTCAGGGGTAAAAGCCGCTTCTGACTTAACTCATGGGTTGTTGCATAGTAACCGTCGTGAAAAACAATGCCCTCAACCCGACCATCATCAAATAATGCGTGCTGATAAAGTGCTACGTTAAATGTGGTGGGGGAGTTTCGCTCAACGTTTGGGCCGTTATCGGCTTCCGGGTCTGTGTTGAAATCGCCGTTATGACGTCGGCCAGGCCCTATTAAATCAGGGTCAACAGCGCCTACACCCACTGGCAGGGATAATTTGTCCGTACCTGCCAGTAACGGATGATGGCAACTGGCACAAGCCACATCAAACCCGACACTCAGGCTTTTACTGAAAAACAGCTCTCGACCTAACTGTGCCCGTTTAGAAGAACGAATATCCGGCAATTCTAACTCTTCAGCAGGGTTGCCGGTTAAGCCCAAAGGATGAAGCACTTGCTGCAGTGTTTGATCAAGGGTATCTGGCTGCGCGAAAAGCAACGGATGCCGACAAACGAGCGCAACAGCGGCAATAAACCTCACCCACTGTAGCCCCCACATTAATAATAATGCCCATGTCGGAAACTGTAAGGACTGTTTTCCGGATCGGGATTCACTGGTGTTTGATCATCTGCCACAATGACTGCACAGGGTACTGGCTCAACACGGGGACTCTCCGAGGTGCCATAAGCAATACGACAGTTATCCACCGGGCTTGAGTGGTACCAGTCAAATTGTTTAAATGTCCACCACTTGGTTACTCCCCATTGCCAGAAACCCTTGTACCCTGCTGCTCGCCCTGGCACGACACCCCGCCAATAAAAGTTAACAGAGCTGGAGTCTTCAGGTACCAGAAACCAGCGATTATCACCCGGGTTAATAGTATCAGATTCCCAGCGTACATTTCTTCCCCACTTATCGGTGTAGCTCACACGACAACGGGCAACAAATAAAATATTTTCATTCCCCAGAACCGCTGAAGCCGCGCCTGCGGAAGCGCCAGCACCCATTAATATTGCAGATGTCAGTACCGCCCCCGCACCAAATGACGCCGCGCCAAGTAGTAGCAAAACCATGCCCGTAAATAACGCCCCCCAACTCCATCTCGGTGCCATGCAACCAAAACGCCAGACCTCCTTGACGGTAACCTCCCACCAGTCTGGAATATAAAACTTCAAATGCCCCATAAGTTCATCACGGTCAGGCTTGGTGCCCATTGCCTGGGGGATATCCTGGCGCAGCAGTAAAATAAGATTGCCATAACTGAGCTCCATGTTCATTGTGGAAGAAGCCCCCGACACCCTGTGCTCAGCTTTTGACTCAAGGCGAAACTTTCGCCCTATAAACCTGGCGTTAGGCACCGCATCGATTAGTGCCTGGGGCTTTGACAAATCACCCATAAAGGTAAGATTCACTGTCAGACAAATGGCATTTTTTCCAGAAGAGCTACAACCATTGGGGTAAGATATTGGCCTTATTGTGTAACTTCTTGACTGACGCAGTCGGGCTACATGGGTCTCTAATTCCTTCGCCTGTAAATCAAGTTCAGCCTTGGCCACTTGTTCCACACGCATGCGATCCTGCTCGTTTCTTGCCTGTCTTTCCTGTGTCTGTGAGGTTTCCATCACACCAATGATGGAAAAGGTTAATACGGATAATACGGTCATCGCCACAGGCAGAACATAGCCTGTCATTGCCGCTCTTTTTGCTGCCATCGCTGATGCTCTCTAGTCCGTCGACTCGTAATATTCCCTTGCCCGCCAACTGGTATTTTCTGTTAATGCGACAACTCGCTGCAATGTGGTAAATTCATAACGTGGCTCCCTGTCAGTAATGTTGAGAGTATTGATACCGAGCAACGTATACCCCCTGGTTTTTCGTGCATTGCTTCCCCAGAGGTTCCCTCCTCCCACAAGAACGCCTATTTCAACACTTCTTACTCGCCCCCAATGGCCAGCGGCCACCTCATGGGGTCGCCGATAACTGGTCGGGCTGTTGCCACCATTATCAGCATAACCAAACAACACGCGCATTTGCTCAACACCTTCCACCATCAACTGCTTGCCACCGAGGGAGCCTCCTGACGACGGAGAGAAACTTTGACAGTAAAGCGCGTTTTTATTATCACTGCCTTTGTCAATAAAATAACGATTAACAACAACTGTCGACATCACATTACCTAAACAATTTCTTTTATTACCCTGACCTCTTATATCTAATACAATACCAATTGAGTCACTGTCAGTAGCACTTCCGCTACTTGTACAGGTAGTACCTCCACACCTCCCACCATAAAAAATAGTGTTATCAACTCGCTGATAAGAAATCCAGCCGGTGGCTTGAGAAGAGGATGAAAACTGCGTTTTTAAACGACAATCGCCTGCATCCGTACCTGCTGACTGATAGCCATTCACCCAGGAAAAAGCAACACAGGCGCGACGAGCGTCACAAAGACTCCGGCACCCCTTGAGCGTTTTGTTTGTGTGCCGCGAACCTGCGCCGCCAAATAGCTGATTTTCAAACACATTATAACCACCCTTGGTGAGTGCCGAACCACTGCCAGCCTCACGAATATCATTAGTCATCATATGCAAGGCATTTTGGGCTCGAATCTGAGACAGTGCCCGTGCTTCGTGATAGCTTGATGCGGAAAGCGCTGAAAACAGTAACTGAAAAGAACCCTGAATAATCACCACTGAGAGCAGCGCCGCCACCATCATCTCAACCAGTGTTAACCCTTGCTGTTTCATCCCTGGCCTCTTTCAGTGTTTATCGTCAGTGCTTATCGAACCACATGTCGTCGACTACTGTCACTGATACCTGATGATGTCACTGACCGACCTACGCTTGAACCGTCCCTGAGAGCATCACTGAGTGAGTCCCCTTCAAAATCAAGATGCAATGTCATATTCATTTCAGGGAAGGAACGTCCTTCCATTATCAAACCGATTTGAGTTGCAGAAAGGAAAGCGTTATAAAACTGAACATCATCAATTTCCCCGGTGAAAGAATTATCAACCTTCCCAATCGTAAACTCACCTTTGTCTGTGAGGTAATCAGCAATACCGGTAACACGTCGTTGCAAGACGCCATCTTTATAAAAGAAATAATCATTCTCTTTTTTTACCCAGGCAACATGAGTCCACTGGCCAGAGACAAAATAGCCCGGTATAACGCCGCTATAGCGATCCGGTACGATCCCTAGAAGGCCTCCTAAGAGAATACGTTTATAGCTGTCATAATGAAGTTGAGAGCCGTATACCCATAAACTGGGCGCGCGGTTACCACTACCGTCGTGCAACCCAAAAAAACCCCGAAAACCACCGGTGGCCGAAGGCTTTACCCACATAGCAATAGTAAATCGGGAACCATCAAATAAAGCACCTGTCGCTGTCAGATAATCGTTCCCATCAAAAAACAGTGACTGGTTAAGACTTAAAGAAAACTCTGTGTCGGCAGAGAGTCGGTCCCTGAATCTGCCCTTGGGCTTCCATGAAGCGGTTATCCTTATTCTCACTGTCCCCCGGCTGGCACAGTTTGACAGGCGACTGCCCGAACGAGTGTCAAAACAATCAAGGGACAAGTCCAGATCATTAATATTATCCGTGGCGCAGTAAACTTTCTGCACATCAAATTTGACCATCTCTGACGATGAGCATCTTGCTCCCCGGCAGTTCGCGCGCCGATTACAGTAACTGCTCACATTGCTTACGCCATTGACTTCGTTTTTATAACTTTCAAGCAATGGTGTCATTTTAATGCGCTCAGCCAGTTCTTCTATTCGCCAGACGACCTGTGTCCTCTGACTGGTTTCGGCAATATCACTCAAACTGCGAATGTGGCTTTCGCTGATCCAGAGAAAGATCATCGTAAGAAGAACAGAGCTGACCAATACCTCCATTAAGCTGAGGCCCGCTTGTTTGTGAAGGTGTGTATTCACAGCATCCTTGCCCGTATCAACACAATACCTCTATCATGCCCCTATATGGGCTGAGTTAACAACTCCCATTACCGTTGAGCATTTTCAGACGACTGCCTTGTTTGCGACCATAGGCGGCAATAAGGCGAATGGGGCTACTGCTACGAGTAGTCATGCAGACTTTAAAATCAACACGACCATCGTGATTCGGCCTGCCTTTTGCGTCGAAGGATATACCGCGTGAATTACCCGCCCAGGCTATTTTGAAGCCGTTAGGTATATTGTTGTAAACCCGGACAAGGTTATCCACACCATCTTTTTGTCTATTGTCGTTTTTATCAGTAAAAACAATCCAGCCATCGTTCCAGTTATTGCCACTGCTGCATGAACTGCCGGAAGGGCTTCGGCATACACTAACCGTTGTATTGCGCTTGATAGCTTCACTCTTTGCCAGTATTAACGAGTAATAAACACGCTTTTGAATATAAGTGACTCTAAAGTCACGAATTAAATCTCCCATGGAGATTAATACACCTGATAGCATGCCCATTAAGGCAATCACCACCATTAACTCAATGAGCGTAAACCCCTTCTGTTGTTTCAACATCCTATTGTTCACCTGTTTACTTATTGAAAATCAAATAGCTCTTGCCAACTCAACCGCCCCGATGGTGAAAAAATATCATTCAATACTGTCTTATGAAGACTCCCTCCCCCCCCTTGCGTAATGGCTTCAATCGCCCCACTTTGATTAAAATAAATGGCCGGTGACGAGGCATACCCTCCACCCAGACTGACGTTATTCAGTGACCACTTTTCATCGGGTTTGCCAGGGTCAATCACCCTGTCATCAAGCAGCACAGAAGGCGTTGCAGTGCCCGTTATATAATGCATACCGTATAAATGACTGCGCCCGTCCATCTGACAACTATTTTCTGAGGGCTGGTAACCTGTAAATAAAATCATTGAGAATAACGCTTTGGCGCGGGTTACATTTTTTTCAGCAGGTACCACATTGTCTGCCACAAGGTCCACTTTCCAGCCAGGCTGGTCAGCCATCGCCGCCTTTAATCCTTTAAAACGGGTGATAGTTTCACCATTGATCATGAAGTCCTGATAGCCGCTGTTGGTTTTTACACGGACATCACCGGTATTTTTGACGACCACCTGGGTCATATCTACCAAAGAAGCTTTGCTGACTTGGCCAAAGGTGTGGACACCGCTGTCATTCGCAGGTTCCTTCACGCCATAAAATGTCTGTTGTGCCAGGTGGGTATTGTCCTCAGCCACCAACTGCCGACCGGTTCCCCCATAAACCCAGAAGTCATTACCATCTTTGATTGTCAGGGGGGCAGAAGTGAAAGGCTGACTCGTATTCAGTAACTCAGAGACGTCCGAGTTCCCCAGTGTGCTATCAAGGTGTATACGCCATAGCCCACCACCTGGCACATCTCCCCCTGTATCAATAGCCCCAAAGTAAACGGCATCATCCTGATAATCCTGATCCCAATCAGCCACTGCCATATCCCCTCCGTAACTGTCGTTCATTGCCGTTACAAAAGGGTCAAACCCATTCACCAACGTCTGGTTAACTAAATCATAGGCAAAAATGTGGAGTTTCTGGTCACTACTCCCTTTTTCAAGGGCATTGCGAATACCCGTTTCTCCTGCTCCTGTCGGCCCCGATGCAAACACCAGATACCAGTTATTTTTCAGCGGGTTTGACCAACTACCACTGACATCAGCCTGACGCTGTTTCACCAGTACCGGGCGGGAAACCGTGAAACCCAATGCCGGGTCTGTGATTTCTGCCAGTATTTTTGGCGGTTTTTCAGGGTTGGTAACGTCCAGCACCACATAACCTGAGCGCATGGTTCGTGTATGGTCTTCAGCAGTAACCGTTATCGGTCCTCCTCCCAAACGCATACCTGTGACTAAAATAGTGCCCCATCCCCCAGGGTGATCAGCATCAGCAGCAAAAATGTTCACGTCAAACAACTGAGGTTCTCCATCCATATAATAAACATGGGGATAATCAGGCTCAGTGAGCCAACGAAGATGGGGGAGCAAATTCATAGGTGCGTAGGCCCATAGTTCAGCCCCTAAAGCATGGGCTGTTTGCCCCTGGTTGCCTGTTGTTGCATAACGATGATTTTTGGCATCATAAAAACCCCCATTAAAAGCATGGATCAAGCCATCATTTGCCCCCACATAAACCACATGGCGCCGATGTTGATAAGCGGCTTTAAAAGCACCGTAGCTGGCATCTTCAAAGCGCTCGTCATAACCCGCTTCAGGTACAGTGGCTACAGCGGGTGTTGAATGGACAATATCTCCCAATCGCCACACATCTTCAGAACCGTTTTGATCGTAATCAATCAGACGTGAACGAAAGCCATTGATTTCTTCACCGCGAATATAATTCACTACATTGGCGACATCACCGGCAGCAACACCCAAATACCCAGCTTTCCCAATAAAATTTACCGCATCAAAAGGTCGCGCCTCACCCATATCCACTTGCTGGTCATTATCACTATCCAGCCAGGTAAGAATATGCCTCCCCCCCATAGCACTGGCGGTATAAGTTCGCTGATTCACCGTGTCTGAGACCTTTGAGAGCATCTCCCTGGCATCCCACAATGTTTGTAACTTGTGGGCTGGAAGCAAAGGGCCAAACACCTCTTTTTTCTGATCAACCACCTTGTAGCGCTGCAAAAAGGTTTGCCCGGCATTGGGGTCATAAATCAAGTCAACCACAGCATCGGTGTTATAATCACCCAGTTGATCATCCTGATTGGAGTCCTCCCGGAGCCAACCGTTGTCATCAACAAACAACGCATGGAGCATACCTCCCCAGGTGACTGTTTTTTTATTCCATTCCATTTTTGGCTGAAACAACGCTTGATAAATAGCCCCTTTGCCTTTTGATTCATTGGCAACCAGGGCAACATTGGTCGCTGAAGCTGTTTTTGCTGATATATCCTTGAAGACTTGACCAAGGTGCAATTCTAACTGAGACGGATTTCTTGCAAAGAAGTAATTATCCGGCAGTCCATCGCCACCTAACGAGCCGGTAATATTATGCTTGTTGTCCCACTCTCGTGTATCTTTGGTATCGGGAACACCATCGCCATTGGCATCATGCCCTGGTGAACCATCACCATCGAGATCAATAAAACCACCGTATTTGGCCGCAAACCACAGGGGTTTAGGCAGTTGTGTGGCTGTATCTCCTACTGCAGCAAATAGTTTTGATACTGGTGCCGCGCTGCCCTGACTGCCTGCATTACCTGCATCCACTGCTAATGGAAGTGCCAGGCCATCCTGATCCGTGCCTGTAACTGTATAAGAATACCATGTCTCCGCACCGGCATTTTTCGCTTCCTGCCGGACTGTCAGTTTAACCTGAAACTCACCTATAGCAGGCGAGCAGGCACTTGCAATGCAATAGGAAATACTTGAACTGGCATCGTAATCGTAATCATTGCCCCACAAAGAATCTTCCCAGGTAAACAACAGTTTACCACTTTTACGGTCAGCAGCTTCATACGCTACTGTCACATCCACCAGGGAGCACTCACTTCTATTAGAATGAGCTAGACATACCGGCTGGAATGTCACTTGTTTACCGCCAACATTCAATGCAAATGAAGGTACATTGTCAGCTAACTGAACAGCGTAGGTTTTCACCGATTGCTTACCGGATAAATCCTCTCTCAAATCTGTACTCCAACCATGCCAGGCCAATCCTGACAGCTGGTAGCCACCCTCTAACTGAGGCTGCTCAGGACAAATTCCCCGAATGTCGGATAATCGGCTGATCTCTGTTTCTTCACAGAGTTTGTCTCCGCCAGATTTATCGGCAAGATAAAGACCCGGAAAAGTAACGTCAGGGTTTACTTCTGCCTCCATATCACCGACCTTATCAGTTAACTTATCGACATCCGCTGTCCCCAAAATGCCAGTCACCCCCCCAGCAGATCCATATTGGTCAGTGTCAAAAGAATTCAAACCCGTTGTCAGCAAAACAATGGCGCATTGTGCGCAGGCGTTACTGCTGTCTTGTGGATTTTGCCAGCTCTCTTTGGTCAGCCCTGGCACAAAGAGATGATCATTACCAGTGTCATATTCACTGGAAGGTTGCTCTTGTGCAGAAAAATAACGGAGTGCTTCAAGGTAGAGTTCTGCCAGAGGATTTCCCCAATTACTGCAACGCTTGGAACTGGCATTACTGAAACGGGTTATACCGTAGGGGTAACAATCAGTGTATTTATTCTGGGCATAACTATAGTTGGCGATGCGAAACTGATTGAGATGGAAAATAATTCCTTTAACCGCGCTGTTAAAAACCCCTGTTGTGACATCTAATTCATTTTCTGAAGGGTTTGTATTGCCTGCCAAACGGGTAATGTTGCGGCGTAATACACCACCGGAGGTGTTTTTATCATAGCTGCCACTGAGTAGGCCAAACCGAATATTCCCCCCTTCTCCATAGCGTTGAAGTAAACCGACGGGTTTGTATTTTCCGCCATTATAGGCTTTGCATCGTTCTGATTTTTCCGCATCTTTACCCTCTACACAGACTTCAACATGCACTTGATGCTCTGCCAGTTTATAAGACAATGATGGACTGTTCAGGTTTTCCCACTGACATTGCCTGACTTCAGTGGATGCCCACCTTGGCCACGCCTGATTGGCAACCCTGAGCATGGGTGCGCCGTTTTCAGTCGTGGCAAGATTACATAAACTTATCTCGTTCTGGGTGAAGGGTGTTAAGTAGCTTGAGGGTAGCTCAGGTGTTCCCCTGTAAACCTTGACAAAAGAATGGATATCCCGGGGGAGATAGGCTCGCTCCAATACTGTCGTATCGGCGGTATCGGTGACGCGTTTTCCCCCTGACATGACTTTTCTCAGCACATCAATACGTGCCATTGTTGCCCAGTTTAAAAAGTTACCACTCCAGGGAGCTGCACTGGTCGTGCAAAAGTGTGTATTCACTCCCGTTGCCAGCACCTCAGGCCGATAGCGATGGGTTGTCGTGTCATAGCGGTAACACCAGCGATTATCAAAGTACCCCAGATAATCAAACGTATCGTTATAGGTGCTGTCCAGAATACCATCACCATCCAGATCAGAATAATCGCTGTAAGCTTTCTTAAAGAGTTCATGATCCACAGACATGACCAACATAACCAACGGATCAGAGGCTTTACTTAACAACGGCGGTGTTGCCGAATAGAGTCTGGCGCTGGGTTCAGCACGCACTATGGCAGAGCAGAAAAAGAAAACAGCCAGCACGCACTGTCTGAGCAGACCACCCATCGCCAATCTCCTGAGTCCCGATCACGGGTTTTTTTTATAAGTACTTTGCAGCATCACCCTCGTTGTATCTACATTACCACTTGCCAGCACAGAAATACGAAAAAACTGTGCCCAGTCATTACTGCTGGCAGGATCAGGGTCAGGTCCTTCACTTTCTCTGGGCAGGTAGCACCGAAACTCCACCAGATAACGCGTATTGAATACGACACCATCAAGAGTAATGGGCAACGTGCCTACCCGAGTGTTGTCGTCCCACAAGGCAGTGTCTTTCCATGGAAAGCTCGGGTGTGTATCACAGGTGCTGATGGCATCAGGGTCTGAACCGTTGAAACACAACCCATTGGTACAACGTGAAGTAAATGCTGTCAGATCGAGAGCTGTGGCTTCAATCCATTCTTCCACAGCAAGGAGAGCAGCTTCCCCTGCATTAAAAGCCACCTGGTGATCGATAAACTGTCCAGTGACTTTTCCCTCAATACTTGACGAATTGATAACCGTCAGTCCGGCAACCGTGAGTATCAGCAATATCATCAAGCTCACCAACAATACACTGCCCTGTTGTTTCATTTACTTATCCCTGTTTCTTAACTCCACCGATGTCACAAAGACTTTTCGCAGATAGTGATCCGTTGCTGTGCGCTCAGCGCCCTGAAAGAAGTACGTAACCGGCTCAGTTGCCTCTTCACGCAGACTCCTGATGAGTAATTCTACTTTGACACTGATCACAGTCTTCCAGTCGCTGCTGTACAGTCCAATGGATGAAGCTGGCCGGTATTGATTAACCGCGCCATCTCCATCAGTATCAACGCCATACAGCAAGTAAAAGCCTTCTATTCCTTCAACCAGAGCCTCTGCTGATAGTCGGCTCCCCCCTGCGGTTTCTCCTGCTCTGCGGCGATAAAACGTCGGCACACCGTTACTTTCGCGAATGTAATAAGCCACTGACGATAAAGGGGCCAGTTCTGAATCACTGATATCAAATACACCGGTACCCGATTGCCCATCCATACAGTTAAAGGCTCCCCGTAACAGACCTGTACAGTTATAGAGTGCGCCTCTGTTAGAAAAAGCATAAGACACTTTACTACCACTGGTACCGGAACCTGCTATAAAGACAGAAACCTGCTCACAGGTTTCATCAATCAGCGCCAGCAAATCTCCCTGATTAAGGTCATGGGACTCGATCAGCGTCATTTCATAGTTTGCCCGGTTTTGGGATAACACAGGTATACTCGCTTCCCTTTCTATCTTGTGAATCACCAGTACCTCAGAGAGCGAATGACTATCGATGATACTTTCTGCTTCGCTGCCCATGGGGATGCCCAGCACACCTTTATCAACATGGGTCATCCAGACTCGGTTTGTTTCTGTCGTCATCAGGGCATTGCCCATATCACTCCAGGATGGGCAGCCGCTATACGCTGCCATACGAATGTCTTTTTTCAAAAGATCCAACACCACCCGAGCGCTTTCCTGCATGCGAATCAATTCATCCTGAAGGGTATAGGTTTTATTGGTGGATAAAAAAAGATGACCAACACCTGTCAGAAGTACCATGCCCAATACCAAAGATACCATCAGCTCAACTAACGAAAAGCCACGCCATGACTGCCTCATAATACCCCCCTTAGTACCAGGTCCCCGGGAGTCATCGTGCCAATAGACGAGCGAAAAGAAAGGGTAATAATATAGGTACGCCCATCACTGGTGTCTTCATAGCGGATAGAACCTGTGGCATCGGGCAGTTGACATAAAAGATGAAACTTCCATTGATCTATGTCGTATTGTGCTAACTGCGCTGGGGTACAGCTCCCTGCTTCGCAACGCCTGGGGTATTGATCTACCGAACAGTCATCAGGCATGCCTGTACTGGCAGAAACCTCATAATCCGTGGTTGTCAGGGCATGCTGGTTATTCAGTCGTATACGGTCAAGCATGTCGCCGGCAAGGATTGCCGCCACCGAATGTAAGTAGGCAATGTGCGAGTATTGCAGACCCCGGCTGTGCAACCCCGCCATACCTAAAGTACCCGTTACAACCACCAGGAGGGAAATAAGCACTTCGATAAAACCAAATCCCTTTTCATCACCTCGTTGAAGCATGTCACTATCCTTATGAGCATGTGTCAGTATCCGATACCCTTGCCCGCCCTGTCAGGCTGATACTGATTGTTCGCGCGGCAACCCCTTCTGGCAGTGATTCACACAAAGTAAACGTGCCGAAATCACGCGCCTGTCCCCGGCTGTTGATACGCAGGGATTGACCACGATTCCAGATGATGGTGAGAATATCAGGCTGACTCTGATACACCCTGAGCAACTCATCACCCGCATCCAGCAAGCCATTGCTGTCACCATCAACAAAAATGAGCCAGCCCGACGCCCAGTTATCTCCCTCACTGGCACAGTCGGCTATACCCGACGCACGACAAATACTGACATTCATGCCACGGGTCACCGCTTCACTGCGTGCCAGCAGGATGCTTCCATAGAGTTGCTGTGTCACCGCGGCAATACGCCGGTCAGCCAACAGTGATTTCATGGAGGGAGCTGCCAGGCTCACCAAGATGGCAGCTACAGCCAGCGTCGTCACCAGTTCCGGTAATGTAAATCCCTTATGGATGTCTACCATCACTTACCCATTTATTCATGCGCTTTACTTATAATGTTAGCGCCTTATGTCTGGCTCTGTTGACATACGAATACACTGTCAATGTCGGGGGAGTAATGATCAAACCCGGTTTTCAAGGGGTAAATAGACAACCTATGAGCTGTTCATGGTCTTTTGTGAACAGCAAAACTGATGAGAAAAACGGCCTGTTTTTCGATGTTCTGAGCGTTTGGTGGTGCTATTAACGAAGAAAAGTCCAAAACAGGCGGCTTTTATCAACGATTACAGCTCATAAAAGATTATAAACAACTTCTTAGAAGCAGTTTTAAAAGTCTGCCCGTAGCCAGAACCGCGAGAAATGGAGGATAAAAAGTCGCTTTCGTGAGGAGAATAGCGGGACTATTTGACGAACAAAAGCGACTTTTTAGACCCATTTATCGTAGCCGCGGTAGGAGCATGACTTTTAAGACTGCTTCTTAGTACCACTGACAGTGGTGCTATCTTGGGTAGCTCATTATAATCGTGACCATTCTTTTTTCTGTTAAACCAGGCAGGACACACCAGTTATGGGATTTAAATGCGGAATCGTTGGGCTACCGAATGTGGGCAAATCTACTCTGTTTAATGCCCTGACCAAGGCGGGCATTGACGCGGAGAATTTCCCCTTTTGTACTATTGAGCCTAATGCTGGCGTCGTGCCAATGCCTGACCCACGGTTGGATGCGCTCGCTAAGATTGTCAGCCCGGAAAAAATCGTACCAACGACGATGGAGTTTGTTGATATTGCCGGTCTGGTCGCTGGTGCATCCAAGGGCGAGGGACTCGGCAACAAGTTTCTGGCTAATATCCGTGAAACCGATGCCATAGCCCATGTTGTCCGCTGTTTTGAAAACGACAACGTCATTCATGTGGCCAATAAGGTAGACCCGGCAGCGGATATCGACATTATTAATCTTGAGTTGGCCATGGCCGATCTGGAAAGCTGTGAAAAGCAGCTCCAGCGTGTTGCGCGCACTGCCAAAGGCGGTGATAAAGACGCCATTGCCCAAAAAGCTCTGCTGGAAAGGATCATTCCCCACCTGGAAGAGGGCAATCCCGTGCGCTCTCTGGTACTGGACGAGGGTGAGAAGCAACACGCCAAAGTGCTACACCTGCTCACTACAAAGCCCACCATGTACATTGCCAACGTTGATGAAGACGGCTTTGACAATAACCCTTACCTCGACAAAGTCAGAGCCATTGCTGAGCAGGAAGGGGCTGTTGTTGTCCCTGTGTGCAATAAGCTGGAATCAGAAATTGCTGAGCTCGATGATGAGGAGCGGGATGAATTTCTCGCTGACCTTGGCATGGAAGAGCCTGGGCTGGATCGTGTTATTCGGGCTGGCTACTCCCTGCTGGGTTTACAAACCTACTTCACTGCCGGGGTGAAAGAAGTGCGTGCCTGGACAGTAAAAATCGGTGCGACAGCGCCCGAGGCCGCCGGCGTCATTCATACTGACTTTGAACGCGGTTTTATTCGTGCTGAGGTAACCAGTTTCACCGACTTTACCCACTACCAGGGAGAGCAAGGAGCAAAGGAAGCCGGGAAGCTGCGTGTGGAAGGTAAGGAATATATTGTTAAAGACGGCGATGTTATGCATTTCCGCTTTAACGTATAAGTTTCAGAAACTGTTCATGATCTTTTGTGAAAAACGCAACCGATGAGAAACGCTGCCTGGTTTTCGATTTTCTGGAACTCTGGCGGTGTATGTAACGAAGAAAAGTCCAAAACAGGCGGCTTTAACTGAAGCGCTTCCTAAGAGCCGCTTCACGGCATGAGCGTTTGGGTATTAACGCTTGGGAATGCTTCAGCTGACAGCCTCACTCATTTGGCTCGCCTGATTGAGCCCCCTAGCTGGTTACTGACTCTTCACGCAACACGCTGTGCAACTGTTTAAAGCGTGTTGTCAGTGGGTGTCCGGGAGCCAGATGTATCAAGGGGGTTCGAACCTGATGGGATTCCCGCATAACCACCGATGATGATAGCCGTGTTGGCAACACCGGCAATCCCTCTTCAATCAGCTCATCAACGAGCTGGGTCGGCAGGCGTGCTCTGCCATCAAACTGGTTCACCACAATCCCCTCTATTCGTAAATCCGGGTTATGATCTTCCTGAATTTCCTGTATCTCACCAATAATGGTGTATAACGCCTGACGAGAAAAGTCATCACAATCAAAAGGGATAAGACAGCGATCAGCAGCAACCAACGCTGAGTGAGTATAAAAATTCAGCGCAGGTGCCGTATCTATATAGATGCGATCGTACTCACCAGTCAGTCGGGAAAGGGTTGATTTAAGCTTATAAAGCTTATGTTTAGCCACCAACTTATGCTCAATTAAGTTTAATTCGGGACTCGATGGCATCACATGCAAATGATCAAAAGGCGTTGGATAGATAAAATCTTCCACTTTTCTGGAAAACATGGAAAAGCTGAGCATTTGCTCGAAGAATACGGCCAAATTATCCTTAAATTCAACGGCTGGTCTTCCCAGAAGGTAATGGCTGCTGTTTGCCTGAGGGTCAAGGTCTACAACCAGTGTCTTCAATCCCTGCCTGGCGCTGATAGCTGCCAGATTACAGGTAATACTTGTTTTTCCGACACCTCCTTTCAAATTAAAAATAACCCGCTTCATTGTTCCCTCCCAAAGTTAACTCATCATCTTGGAGCCTGTCGGACTTATGCTTTCGAGCATACAATTCAGTAGGGCGAGTCAGAATTTTCGATCAATTTGTGCGAATAGTTGACCTATTTAAGCAAATTGATCGGAAATTCTGGCCGCACTTTCTCGCACTTTCTCGCACTTTCTCGCACTTTCTGGATTTTAGGCCGAAATTGTCTTAAGTCCGACAGGCTCCTGGGTTTGAAGTGCCTGTAACTGAATACAAGTAGAACCTGGTAGCGGAATAAACCTGTAACGTCTCTTTACATGCCCTGTTCCCCACAGGGAAGCAACGTTCAAAATCACACGTTTAGCCGACTACCGGGAACTTCATACTACCACTTTAAACATTCAACATAATTGTGCCCATGGGGTTAGCCCGGATATTTCATAAACATGCTCCTGGCCTTGCTTGCTCCTTGCGACTCTAAGGGAGTTTTGCTCCTTGCGACTCTAAGGGAGTTTTGCTCAGTCGACCGTACTCCCCGGTACGGCGCTCCCTCGCAAAATCCCTTAGAACCGCAAGGTTCCGCGCAATTCTCAGGGCAGTTTATGAAATATCCGGGTTAGACTTTTCCCCTTCGGTTATGCGCGGTAGTCGCTGTCAGACTTTTTGCTGTTTGCGACGACTGCTTCGCTAGAGCATTCACAGCAACACTGAGTTCTTCTACCTGACGGGATAAAGCATCAATATCAGCATTGTTTGCTCTCACATAAAGCAAGCCCTTCACTTTATTGACATTCTTCTGCAAGCCGTCTTTTACCCGGTGTCTCAGACTGGTCACTTTCTGTGCTGCCCGTTCGCGGACATCAACCCCTTCACCAGCGAGCTCGTCAAATAACCTGATACTTTCCTTACCCAGCTTTTCAGAACGGCCATAAGCTCCGAGACCAGCCAGCCAAATTTTACTATACATTCATTACTCCATTGGCTTATTAGCCGTCTTTTGTTAATGATTATCGATAGTCACTACTCGCCTGTACAACGGATAAATATCAGGACTCACAGCTTCTATCCGTAGCTTCATCGTCATTAACACCTTTCACAGATACCGCTCCATCAGGAGAACACCGTGAAAAGCGCATAAAAACAACAGTTATTTCTTTATAACTAGATGTTTTTCATGGAAAATACGACACAAGCGTTACTCTTACGAATTTATACCAAGGGCTGCCCGTCCTGACCAGAGTCTATATTATTTATTTCAGGTAATTTGTATGAAAATCAACCAGACACACCAGTACGACCAGAATCTTGATGCCGTTTTCGCATTATTTGCAGATGCTGACTTTATGGCGAAAAAATATACAACGCTGGGTGCTCGAAACTTTAAAGCAAAAACGGTCTCCCTTGAGGATAGTCATTTGCTGGTTGATACCCGCCGTGAAGTGCCTGTTGACGATAATACACCAGCGCCATTAAAAAAATTTGTTGGTGAGTGGAACCGCGCTCGCCAGAAAGAAGAATGGAACAAACAGGCTGATGGTTGGCACTGTAATTTTAAAGTCGAGATTTCTGGTGTACCTGCCCGTATTAACGGCACCATGCATCTGTGTCAGACAGAAAAAGGGTGTGAAAACGTTGTCACCATTGACATCAGCTCATCTATACCTTTTGTGGGTAATGCCCTGTGCAACTTCATAGGCAAGAACGTTGATAAACTGGTACGGGCAGAGTACAAAGTCATCAAAGAGCATTTGGAGTCAGTGTCTGCCTGATAACATCAGCAGTACAACAAGGCTCCAGAAAGCGTTCGAAACGGCTGCGTAAAACATGACTCAAGGGAAACGGGGGTGAAAGGCTAGTTCGCTGCTTAAGGAAAAATCGGCTTTTTAACCCCATTTTCGCAGACCGCATCAGCAACACAACTGTTAAGAAGCTGTTCATGACCTTTTGCGAAAAAGTAAACTGATGGGAAAAGCTGCCCATTTTTCGATTTTCTGAGAGCCTGATGCGCTATACTATCAATAGCGAAGAAAAGCTCAAAACAGGCAGCTTTTATCGGCTATCAGCGGTTGCAGCTCAGAAAAGATTGTGAACAGCTTTTTAGACGGCTGCTCAAGATAGCAGCATGAAAAAACCGACTAACAAACCGTCACCTTCGCAGAGGCAAAAACAGTCTCAACAACCATTCCCCCACCTTCGCGAAGACGACGCTGGTTATATTATTCACTGCCACGCCCCGAATGAGGAAATGCATTCACTGATATTCACTGAAAAAGTGGCACTTTTCCTTGACAATATGCATACTTAAAAAAGGAAAAACAACAGAAAACTGTCTATTTGCTTATAATTTTCCTGAAGAGATTTAATGATGTTCTTTGGCAAGCACAATATGCTAACGGATCCACTCATGACTAATAAGAATAAGAAATCAAGCGTTATTCATGTCGCTGCCGACCTAGTCAGAGCTGTATCTGATATTCGCTCCGGAAATGACTGGCAATCAGAGCTAAAACACGTCCCCCACGGAGATGGACACCCTGTACTGGTCTTTCCGGGATTTATGACCAATGACAAAGCGACAGCCGTTCTCCGTAAACGGTTGGAGGCTTTGGGCTACGACGCTCGCCCCTGGGATCAGGGAGTTAATCTTGGACAAACCCGCGAGGGCGATATGTTGCACCGGGTTTCTGATCTTCTCAAGCATACCTATATGGCATCCTCCACAAAAGTCAGCCTGATTGGCTGGAGCCTTGGGGGACTTATTGCCAGGGAAGCTGCCAGAAGTCACCCTGAACAGGTTCGCACGGTGATATCCCTTGGAAGCCCTATCGGCGGCTCCCCCAAACATGCGACTATCTGGAAACTTTACGAAATTATCGCCCGGTTAACGGGCAGACAGGAAAACATTGATGAACTCGTTGAGCAGATTATCCACCCTGTAGACAAGGTTCATTGTATTTCAATCTACTCAGACAATGACGGTGTTATCCCCTCCCACATTGCCAAAGAAAAAAATACCCCTTTCACTGAAAATATCAAAGTAGATGCCAGCCATCTTGGTTTACCTTTCAGCGCCGAAGTGCTGAAAGTGATCGGTGACCGCCTGGCTCAGCCAGATCATTGCTGGGAACCCTACGAAAAATATACATCTGTCGTTTAAAAGCCAGAGTATATAGCTGTAACATTGACTGATATACGCTTTACTTCTACAACAGTTCCCTCATAATATTTGCCATAACCTACTTACCACCCGCTTTCGTTTATCATCAAACAGGCGGGTACCTGTCTCTGTGCCGTAATCCAGCACGCCTGGCAAATGAGCTTTGAAAAAGGCCGGTTGTGTGATGCCAGTGTTGAAAATACGCGGTGAATAGCATACCAGGCAGGTCTGGCTATAAGTATAACAGTCGCTATTACTATTTACTGGGCCCTATACCATGGAGCAACTTTCAGCGCTGGATACAGCTTTTATCAACCTGGAAATGGGAACAACCCCAATGCATATAGGTTGCCTGGCAATCTATGACCCCTCAACATCTGAAACACAACCCGTACGCTTCAAAAACATTCTGAATTTCTTCAAAAGCAGGCTGCATAAAACACCCGCATTGCGCAACCGCTATGTCCGGGTACCCGCTGGCCTTGATTACCCCTACTGGATCGCCGACCCTGACTTTGATCTGGAATTCCATATACGTCATATTGCGCTACCAACCCCTGGTGACTGGCGTCAGCTCTGCATTCAAATGGCACGTATTCACTCACGTCCTCTGGATATGAATCGTCCCCCTTGGGAAATGTATATCATCGAAGGACTTGATCATATCGATGGGTTGCCCAAAGGTTGTTACGCAATGGTGGTAAAAATTCATCATGCCCTCATAGATGGTCAGGGAGGTGCCATGCTGCTGGCAGCAATGCATGACCTTAGCCCCAATGCAACAAACCCTGAACCACAACAGCCCTGGATTGTAGACCGCATACCCACATCCATTGAGCTACTGGCCAGAGCCTCTATCAATAGCTATAGCAATATCTGGAAACGGGGAAAAGTTGTTGCCAAGTACAGTTTACCTCTGTTAAAAGGCACTTTGAGAAAAGCTGTAACGGGTAAAAGCTGCTCTTTTGGCAACGCGCCCAAAACACGTTTTAACAAAAAGGTTACACCCCATCGTGTATTTGAAGCGGTAAGCTTTGATCTGAACGACATAAAGCATATATCAAAATCAATCAATGGCCTGAAAGTCAATGATGTAGTCGTTGCTATCGTATCCGGCGCATTACGCCGCTACTTAAGCCAAAAAGGAGAATTGCCAGAAACATCCATGAATGCCATGGTCCCTGTATCTGTTCGCAATAAAAAGGAGAGCCTGAACAGTTACAACCAAATATCCTTCTTGTTTCCAAGTATCTATACCGATATTGCTGATCCACTGGAGCGTTTGCACGCTATTCATATTGCCAATGGGCGTGCAAAAAATAATCATGAAGCCATGGGTTCTATGGAACTGATGGAAGTCACGCAACTACTGCCTAACACCGTATCAAACTTGGCCGTCAGAACCATCAGTAAATACAACCTGCTCAGCCATATTAACCCCATTGTAAATACCGTCATTACCAATGTTGCCGGGCCACAGATTCCCTTGTATCAGGCTGGCTCAAAAATGGTGCGCTTTTACGGTACTGGCATCTGTATGGACAGTATTGGCCTTTTTCATATTATTTTCAGCTACAACGGCAATCTGACAATTAGTCTTACGTGTTGCCGTGATATGATGCCAGATCCGGGTTTCTATGCACGCTGTTTAAAAGAATCCTTCAATGATTTGCTCAAAGCCATTGAAAAGAACACCACCTCTGTGCAAAAGGAGGCAGAAAAAGCAGCGCCCCCCCCGGAAAAGCCCATCACGCCAAAAAGAACAGTCACCGTCCGAAAAAGGGCTGTCAATGCCTCAAAAACAACCGCGAAAGCGCCTTCAAAGGCTGCAAAAGCATAATTCCAATAGCCCGTCACAAGATCAAGAAGTAGTCTTAAACGTCTGTGCCTAGTGAGGGTCAGAGGAAACGGAGATTGACATCCTCCCCGTCCTGAAGAGGGTATCGCAAAACTCTTAATTTTCTCCGTCGTCATGCCGTACAGGGATTGTAAGGGATCTATGCCACAAGGATGTGAATCACTAAACCCGCATGACGCGTGCGGTTAGCCTTCCATAGAATGTGGTTCCTGTACATTCCCTGTACAGGATGACGGTGTGGGGTGTATTTCAGCGTTTCGCGACAGCCTCTGAAGGACGGGGTTTTACGCTCGTTCGATGAACTCCAGCCCTGCGTTGAAATACCTCGCAACAGCTTGTTTTTACTCGTCATTTCACCTTGTTCTTCGTCCAGCTTGCCAGCTCATTACGGTAGTCAGAAAAACTATCAGTATGAAAACGTCAGTTTTTTTGACACTTTCCCTATAGACAGGCTCCCATGTGGCTATAAATTGGCCATTCAACGGATTTTTTGCCAAATCGTTGCAGGTGTCAGGATTCCGCGCTAAACCGATTAGTGAGGATTATTATTTTAACGAGTGCAAGGAGTACGCACATGAAGTTCTTTAAAGTCCCTTCATTGATCATTGCCGCTGTATCAGCAGCAGCTATTACCGCCCACGCCGGTCAGTCTGAGCGCCTGAATATTAACACTGCCAGTGCCCATGAAATAGACAATACCCTGGTATTTGTCGGTGCCAAAACAGCACAGGCTATTGTTAACTACAGAAGCCGTTATGGCCGTTTCGACAGCCTGAACGATCTTGCTCAAGTAAAAGGTGTCAGCAAGCGCCTGGCGCGTTATAACCGCAGCAGAATCAGTTTTCACTAAAGACGACGCCTGATCACAATACGTCTCAGAGCGCCTCTTGAAAATCGGTTGCCCCCATAAAAGCACAGTTTAGATTCCCACTGTGCTTTTTTCTTAGAAGCAGTCTTAAAAGTCTGCCCGTAGCGAGGACTGCGAGAAATGGCGGATAAAAAGTCGGTTTTGTGAGGAGAATAGCGGGACTATTTGACGAACAAAAGCGACTTTTTAGACCCATTTATCCTAGCCGCAGTAGGAGCATGACGTTTAAGACTGCTTCTTAATATAAGTATTTCCCCATAAACAGCGTGAAATCTCTGTTCATTTCAGGCATGCTGTGACTGCTAGGAGGCTGTCGGACTTATGCTTTCGAGCATAAAATTCAGTAGGGTAAGTCAGAATTTTCGATCAATTTGTGCGAATAGTTGACCTATTTAAGCAAATTGATCGGAAATTCTGGCCGCACTTTCTGGATTTTAGGCCGAAATTGTCTTAAGTCCGACAGGCTCCCATACAAAAATAATAAACATACCTGTCGTGTACATGTCTGGCATGTACCAGATGACTGGCAGCAGTAGCAGGATTTTTTAAATGAATAATAAGTATACGGACACTTTTCAACAGCGGGGTCATCCTTATGACCTTGCCATGCAACTATTTCCGCATAGCAGAGACCAGGAGTTCAAGGGATTATTTGACCTGCTGAACACCCGCCATGTGAAGAACGTACTGGATTTACCCTCAGGCGGAGGCTATCTCTCTCAGCACCTTCCAGATCATTGTCGATTCTATAGCGCTGACCCGAGCCAGCCATTTCATACATCTGACACAATAAAACCTGTTGACCTGGAGAACCTGGATCTCCCGGCAGAGAGCTTCGATCTGGTGATTTCGTTAGCTGCCTTACACCATATTGACAACAAAGAAGGCTTTCTTGCATCCGTTGCCCAATCATTAACAGCAAACGGTTATGCCTGCTTTGCTGATGTGGCCGCAGGCAGCGGTATCAGTCACTTTCTCGATGACTTCGCGGGGCTGCGTAATGGCACAGGACATCGAGGGGTTTATTTGCAAGTGGATACTCCCTTTCCGGGTTCTGCCGGTATAACTGACCTCCATCTGCTGGAACAGGCTGTAAAGCCTTGCGGCTGGTTGTTCAATAACGAGCAGGATATGGTCTACTTTTGCCGTTTGTTGTTTGGACTCAACGCTGTGGATGACCAGGATATCTACAACGCTCTCAATACTTACGTAGGGTTTAAAACAACAAACGCGGGTGTCGAACTCAAGTGGGAGCTTTTGTATATTACCATGCAGCGTCATTAATGCTGCCCACCGTCTCCTGATAACGACAATAAAACAATAATGATTTGGAGAAATAATAATGGATGTACTGTTTGTTAGTGGCATAGCTGATGATAATCAAGTAAAAGCCGTGCTCGATGATAAAGGACAGTTTCAGTATTTACTCAACGGTTCCAGCAGTGTCGCCCCCTCAATGGAGAAGAGTCGGGAGTTTCGGACAAGGCGCTTTATTCTCGCTGGTGCCAATGGTCGTCAGCGTTATGCCTTCCCCTTCAAGCCAGCGGTGATTTTTAACGAGATAAGTGATGCTGATACCCATGGACAGGCACTGTCTCGCTGCATAGCTTTCTGCAAACAACAGGGCGTACCGGTTATCAACCCGCCAGAAGCCATTAAAAACACACGTCGTGACCAGGTTGCTGACATTCTTGCTAACATTGAAGGAGTGACTGTTCCCAAAACTATCCGCTTTATTCCCCATACCCCCGAGGATGTAAAAGCGCACTACGAAGCCCATTTCTGTGGTCCGGTTCTGTTACGTGAAGCGGGATTACACGGTGGCAAAAGCCTGACCCGGATCGAGAATGCAGAACAGCTTGAACAGACATTGTACCGCTTTGCTATTGATGGGCGGCCTTATTATATGAGTGCTTTTAAAGATTATAAGGATGAGCAAGGACATTACCGCAAATACCGTATTGTTGTTGTCGAAGGTGTGCCTCATCTGCGTCATATGATGGTTGATCAACACTGGATGGTACACCGGACAGCGCGCCCTTTTATGGCAAAACATGCAGAGCTGCTGAATCAGGAAAGAGCGTTAATCAACACTTTCCACAAAGATCTGGGGCCACGCCTTGGCCAACAGACAGAGCAAATTGCTGAACGACTGAAGCTTGATTATTTCGGTATCGACTGTCATCTGGATAAAAATGACAATATGCTCATTTTTGAGGCCAATGCCAATATGAACATTCTTATCAACTCTGAGCCCACCCCCAATTTATGGGAGTCGCCCATTGCTGCTATCAGAGAACACTTAAAAGGTGTTATTCAGGCACGAAGTCAAGTTTAAGTACTTATATCCCCTGCTTAGAGAGGCTGTCGCGAAACGCTGAAATACGCCCCCCACCGTCATCCTGTACAGGGAATGTACAGGAACCACACGCTATGGAAGGCACGCTAACCGCACGCATCATGCGAGTTTAGTGATTCACGTCCTTGTGGCACAGATCCCTTACAATCCCTGTACGAGATGACGACGGAGAAAATTAAAAGTTTCGCGACACCCTCTAGCCCGGATATTTCATAAACATGCTCCTTGCGGCTCTAGGGGAGTTTATGAAATATCCGGGCTAGTAGAAGTCAGGGGGCTTACGGAAAAAATACCAAGAATCGGTATCGTAGTACGTCATAGACGTACTCTATCTATGCAGTCATGCTTGAAATAGGTTGATACCACATTCTTGAGATGAACGCCCCGATGTTCCTGTCATGCCGTTCTTCTAACCGAGAAAAACAGACAGTTCTGCCCGTTAACCGCTTCAGGCAGGCGCGACGTGTCAGATTAGTCTTCTCAATACGTTGTGTGTAGTAGTCACAACCTGACCTGACTCATGACCGTTTGACTTGATCCCAGGGATCAATCTTTTATAACTGTCCACTTATGTCTATTCAAAAAGTTTAGCCACACTGGCCGCGTCGCCATCATATTCAGGATTTTCACCCAGGGTGAGTTCAAGGTTCTTATACTCCAACCAATCCAATGACTTTTTACATTCATCATCGGTAACATGTTTATCTGACCAAACAGCACCGACAATGGCAGTATCAGGTATCGCATGCATAAAATTCACTTCATATATTTCTTTTAGCATCTCCGCATTTCGCCAATCAATATTAACTAATAGCTTATCACGATAACGTTCTGGTACAGGTATGGCGTAACCACTCATTAATCGTGCATCAATCAAATAAACGAAGCCACTATAAGTATACGGCGCAAACAACGGACCCACTTCGAAGGTCATTTGAAACCAGTTCGAAAGCCAGTGCGAACGATCCATTACAGCACATTGAGCTTCATAAGGACAGGGGTTATTGTGTTGCACATAATAGCCCGCAATTCGGGCAGAAATGGCGGTGGAGACGCCACAACCGTAGGTGTATCCCTGACCTATATTTCCCGTCATGCGATCCATAAAAAGATCCACATCCTGGTCGGCTCTTAATTGATAAAGCGGCACGAACCCTTCCTTGAAAATGACTTCAGGCCCTCTCGTATCACCACGAAAAACAAAGCCTGAAAATAGACGCCTTCCGCGACTGCCTTCGGGTAATGCCCATGAACCGGCCCCGGCAACCAGAGAAGTATTATGGATTTTATAACGACTCTCCAGACGAAATGTTCTGCCGCACGCCTTTGGCTTTTTCATACTGCTTTTTTCCGTTCTGGTTTAAACCATAGACACTTGGACCACTTCATATACCTGTGCAAAAAAGTAGCAGTAGTTAAAAATAGCAGTAACTACAGGGGAAATCCTCAAAACCCGTGCAAATCGGCACACTAAACATCTGACCGAATGTTCAATCAGTTCAGGCAAGCGGAGAAAATCACCGGAGTTTTTTAAGACTGCTTCTAAGATAGTTGTTCGGACAACCAAATTTTAGCCTGCTATCTGGTCATTTTCTTTACAAATACCACCACAAAAAGTGCCAGGGAAAAACTGCCGGTAAAAGCTTCAAGGGCGGCAAACAACCGTGAAGGCCCCAAAGGCGTCAGGTCACCATACCCCAGTGTCGTAAACGTCACTACACTAAAATACAAGCAGTCGAGCCAGGCTGTGATATTCTCAGTTACCGTCTTTGAACCATCAAAGCCAACCGGCTGCCCACTACTGCTTAGCCCTGAAAAAAAGTAAAACAAAGAGCACAAAAAGATAAATGCGGTGGAAAAAAGAACGATTCGTCCTGGCTTTTCACCATAACCACTGACCAAATCAACACCTTTTGATAACCCCCTGCTGAGTGAGCGCCGGGGTAACTGGTGGCGACGAAAAACCATTTCTTTATGGAAGAAGCTCCCGGCAATATCAAACAATCCCTGAGCCTCACAACTTTTTCGAATGTTTCTCGCGACTTCTTCTGCTTCCTCATACAGCTCAATGTTTGAACATCCTTCAGTATTTTCTCGGTGTCCCCTGGCCATAGACGCCTGTAAAACAGTCTCTCCCCAAATCACTTTTTCCAGTCGGCAGCCCTTAAAGTTAACACCCAGTAAATTACAATCAGATAAATTGGCGCAGTGTAAATTAGAGTTCGACAGGTTGGCTTTCAATAAACAACTACCACTGAGATCCACTTTAAAAAGGTGGGCATTTTTCAGATTGGCACGACTGAGGTCAACATTAATTAACCGGAAGGGCTCGCCTGATTTGTTAACCAGATTGATATTTTCCAGATTCGCTTTTTTAAGTACAAAGCCTTCCATGGGTTCGCCCGTTTTTGCACGGGACTCCAGCCTGGCACAAACATCCGCGCCAGACTTGTCAACACCAAGGTGGTGCCAGAAACAATAATCCTCGCCGGGTAAAGGGGTATCTTTACACAAACCGGCCAGGCCGTGGTAACGACATTGTAGGCTGGGTTTATCCACGCTCGCATCCCTGCAAATGGTTTATTCTTTATCCATACCATAAAAATCACTGACCGTCTTTTGCTATTCAAAAAGTTTGGCCACACTGGCTGCATCCCCATCATATTCAGGGTTTTCACCGAGGGTAAGTTCAAGGTCTCTATGATAAATCCAATTCAGTGAATCCATACATTGCTTAACTGTCGCTTGCTTGTGTGACCAAAGAACACCAACAATGGCTGTAGCAGGTATTGCATGCATGAAATTCACTTCATATATTTCTTGTAGTAAATGCGCATCGAGGCCCAAATTGACTAATCTGGTATCCCGAAGCCATGGTGGTACTTTTATAGCGTAACCGCTCATTAATCTTGCGTCGATCAAATAAATGTAGCCCGTAAAAGGATGTGGGCTGCTAAACAGCGGGCCAACTTCGAACGTCCATTGAAACCAAAACGAGAGCCTGCTCGCATTACTTCTTTGCTGCCTAACTGTCTGGGAGACGAAATACTGGAAATCGCGGCCACGGTCGTAGCTAAAATGCGTATAATATCCTGCAATCCGGGCAGAAAGGGCTGTAGAAATGCCAAATTTTTGAGTATAGCCACGTTTTTCACCTGTGATCTCCGCCATAAACTCCTCCTCAGTATCGTTCGCAGGATTAAAACGATACTGAGGAAAAGGCTCAAATCCGTCACTGAAGATGCGTTCAGGCGCTCTGCTGTCACCCCGAAAAACAAAGCCCGAAAATACACGCCTCCCGTAACTGCCTTCGTCTAATACCGATGAACGCGCTCCTTTAACCCGGGCAGTATTATGGAGTTTGTGACGATCTTTCAGAATAAATATTCTGCCGCAAGCATCTGGCTTTTTCATACTATTATCCCGTCCATTCCCCCCTCAGAGTTTATGCCAATAGCCTGCGCTAACTGCGCTATCGCGCTAACTGCGCTATCGCGCTGACAGCCTGAACGACGGCTGTACACTTGCCTGGCAATGGCAGACCACTGGTCATTTATACTTTCAGGCGTCCAACTTGCCAGACACAATACGGTCGCTATAAAAAGCCCCGGTAACCAAAATCATAGCACCCGGGAGGTTGAACTACAGGATTATTCCTACCCTGAAAATCACTGGTCGTCAGGTCGAAACCTGCTGGCTTTCTTGGCATAGTACGTTCCCACTTTCACGTTGTTTTCGGAGAAAATACGATGATAACCCTCTGCGGTATCTCAAATTGTGAGCTTTTTATGTGACTTAAACCATATAGATTCTTTCGTATTCTCCAACAGGCTTCTACCTTGTTACAATGGATTGATTTAAACAACTTATAGAGGGTTTTAGATGATTGCGATTGAAATGTGTGCTGGTGCGGGAGGTCAGGCGCTGGGGTTACATGAAGCAGGCTTTCAACATGCGGCACTTATTGAAATCGATCATCATGCCTGTGAAACCTTACGGCTAAATAACAGGCAGCTTGGTCTCGGCTGGGGTGATATTATCCAAGGAGACCTGAAAGAGTTTGCCAAATCATCGGCTGAATATGCCAATCGTATCGATCTTGTTGCTGGTGGGGTTCCTTGCCCCCCATTTAGTAAAGCGGGTCAACAATTAGGCCATGAAGATGAGCGAGACCTGTTTCCCACAGCTTTGCGGGTTGTGAATAAAGTAAAGCCAAGAGCTGTAATGCTTGAAAATGTTCCCGGTTTATTTGAGGAAAAGTTCCGCTGGTATCGGGACAAAATATCTTCGGAACTGGCTGCCATGGGATACGAAAGCGAATGGAAGTTACATCAAGCCAGTGATTATGGGGTACCTCAACTCAGGCCCAGAGTTATTCTGGTTGCAATGCCTAAGGAAGATTTCAGAAATTTCATCTGGCCTGAGCCAACAGGAAATACGGCAACTGTTGGTGATACCCTGTATGATCTGATTTCAGAAAGAGGCTGGCAAGGCGCAGACCAGTGGCGAGAGAGAGCCAACAAGATTGCTCCTACGCTGGTTGGAGGTTCCAAGAAGCACGGAGGGCCTGATCTCGGCCCTACTCGCGCGAAACGTCAGTGGCGAGAACTGGGGGTTAATGCTCATCGATTGGCTAATGATGACGAAATTCCGGGAGTGGACTTCAGGGGCGCTATGAAAAGAGACGGCTCTATTCAAGAAGGTTGTGAAAATATGCCTCTTCTCAATGTCCGAATGACTGCACGAATTCAAGGCTTTCCTGATCAGTGGAGTTTTTACGGAAGTAAAACACATGCCTATCGACAAGTAGGAAATGCTTTTCCCCCTCCAGTTGCCAAAGCTATCGGATCTCAGATTATCGAAGCATTACGCGTGAAACCAAAGGAATGCGCCGCATGAGCATACTATCTGAAGAGAGAGTTAATTTTCATCGCTATCTGATTAAGAATGAAATTCTCACTCATGCTCCTTTTTCCAAATTTGATGCTAACTACATATGCAGCAATGCAGATAACGGACAGAAGCATAGTGTTCTGGTCACAAACTTGCTCGCCGCAAAGGTTGCAAAAAAAGCGGGGGTAATTTTAGTAGATCGGAAAAAGAAAGATGGTCAGACACTTGGCAACGAGTTCGAAGAAGCTTGCGCCCTCTACCTGAAGAACGCTTTTTTGAGGTTAGGCAGCCTCAGGCCGGGAAACTGGGAAGTCCAGAAGATCAGCGGCAGGAAGCAATCTGTACTTGGAAAATATGAGCAGTACAGACATCTTGCTGAGCTGGGGCATTTGGCCGCCGAGCACCCGGAATTGCGGAATTTCCTCGGAGATGGTTACACTGTTGCGCCTGATGTGGTTATCTCACGAGTTCCAGAACAGGATGAAGTTATAAATACAAGCGCTAATGTTGTAGATGGAGACTCTTGTCATCAGGCAATGCTCAGAGCTACGAATCATATTGACAAGATAAAATAGATTTTTTTTATGATTACTCTTTACGGGATATCCGGTTGCGATACCATGCGCAAAACCAGGCGATGGCTGAAAGACGCAAATATCGATTACCATTTCCATGACTACCGCAAGGAAGGGCTGGACCCAGCTCTCCTTCGCCATTGGCTGACCTTTATGCCGTGGGAAGCATTAGTCAACAAGCGGGGTACCACCTGGCGCGCGCTCCCTGAAGAGCAAAAAAACAACCTTACCCCGGAAACCGCCATTCCCCTTATCCTTGAAAATCCGGCTATGATAAAAAGACCCCTGCTGGACTTGGGAGAGGCACCTATTCTGGGTTTTGACCCTGAGCGCTACACTACTTTGTTTACAAAAAGGACATTTTAATGAACGACGACTGCTTCAGCCTCGCCATCGGCACCGGCACAGTTAACAAAAAAGGTGAGTGGCTGGACGTCTTTTACCCACGTCCCCTGCTGAGTCCTTCCGCGCGGTTACTTGCCAGCATCAGCCCATTGGTAAAATATACCGGAGGAAATGCCGTTATTCCCCTGGACAGCACAACCTGCCATGCCCTGGAAGAACTGTTTGAAACCTGCCATGAAGATGCCCTGGCAGAAGATATGAAAGTCCTGGAAGTCAGTGAACAGCCCCGGGTAATCACTATTTTGGCCACGGATGACAAGCCCACCTCAACCCCTGAAGCCTATCTGAAGCTCCACCTTCTATCCCATCGACTGGTCAAGCCACACCAAATCAACCTGCAAGGTATTTTTGCCCTGTTACCCAATGTCGCATGGACGAATGAAGGGCCCGTGGATCTCGATGAGCTACCCATTCGTCAGCTACAAGCGCGCGCTCAAGGCAGGCTCCTGTCCGTTAATTCCATCGACAAATTCCCCAGAATGACTGACTACATTGTGCCTGGCGGTGTTCGTATCGCCCATACGGCGCGTGTTCGCCTCGGTGCCTATATTGGTGAAGGTACCACTATCATGCACGAAGGGTTCGTTAACTTTAATGCCGGCACCGAAGGCAAAAGTATGGTTGAAGGCCGCGTCTCTGCCGGCGTCATGGTGGGTGAAGGATCAGACCTCGGTGGCGGCTGTAGCACCATGGGTACACTCTCAGGCGGAAATACTATTGTTATCTCTGTCGGCAAACACTGCCTGATTGGCGCAAATGCCGGTATTGGTATTCCATTAGGTGATCGCTGTACCGTTGAGGCAGGTCTTTACCTGACCGCTGGTAGTAAGGTGCAAATACTTGACGGTGCTCACAGACCCGTCAAAACAGTAAAAGCAGCAGAGCTTGCCGGCAAGTCTGATTTACTTTTCCGTCGCAACTCCCTCAGCGGTGCCATTGAGTGCTTAATACATAAGTCAGCTATCGCACTGAATGAAGAGCTTCATGCACATAATTGATAACCTTGGAGCCTGTCGGACTTATGCTTTCGAGCATAAAATTCAGTAGGGCGAGTCAGAATTTTCGATCAATTCGTGCGAATAGTTGACCTATTTAAGCCAATTGATCGGAAATTCTGGCCGCGCTTTCTCGCACTTTCCCGCACTTTCTGGATTTTAGGCCGAAATTGTCTTAAGTCCGACAGGCTCCTTGAATACTGAGAAACTTTCTCAGCAAGGCGCAATACCCATCGCTTTTCTAATGCCCACTTTCGAGAGCATAAGCCGGTCAATTGACCAGCTTAACCACACAATAGCAAACATTGAAATAGCCCCGAAGTTAATACGAAGCTGATATATTAACATCATTTACCGTCTATCTGGTGTGCTCAGAGCACTAACAATCAGGTGCTACCGAAAATCACGCTCGTCTGACTTTAACCCTCAATCTCTGATGCCGCTTTAACTAAAAGATTAAGCCCTTGTAATTGAGTAACGGGTGAAAGAGCGGATTGTCCCTCTTGCGAAACCGTTACTGACTCTCCGTCACGGAATTCCTGAACGGTTACAGTTGCCCTGCCATAGGGAGAATAGAATCGAGATACCTCTTGATGAGCATCCTTGCCAGTTTCAAACCTGTGGGTTGTGCAGGTAACCGGCTGCCCATCGGGTAATTGCTGGCTCGTTATGGTTGTGGTTGTGGTTGCGGTTGCGGTTGCGGTTACGGTTGCGGCTAGAGTTGGAGTTGGAGTTCGAATTACTTTAGCACCATCAACACCAGGGTGCACTTTTCTTACGTGCTGTGAGGCATTACTCAATTGAGCAAACGTTCTACCACAAGCGCTGCAACTGTAGGGTTTCTCTCCGGTATGGATTCTTATGTGCCTGGTACAATCGCCAGAAGTAGCAAAAGTTTTTTTGCAGTGGGGACAACTGTAAGGTTTTTCTCCCTTGTGCGCTGTTCTTACGTGAAGTTTAAGTTGGTCAGCTCTACCAAATTTTTTATCACAGCCAGGGCAATGATGAGGCGTATCTCCCGTATGTGATCTCTTGTGCCTGGTGAGATCACATTTTTCAACAAAATTCGCACCACATTCAGTGCAATGATGATGTTTTTCTCCCTTGTGTGCTCTTATGTGCCTGGTGAGACTCCACGGGCTACTGAGTTTTTTTTTGCATAAATTGCAAATATTTTCTACATTTTCATTCATGTTGAACTTCCACACAATGGCAGACTTTATCTGTCAATTGTAGTCCATCACCCCTGAAAACCAAAGATTCTGAACTTTTGTTTAACAGTGTTGTCCAGTTAATTTTTCGCTATTTCTGTTAGCCATTTCGAGCCGTTTTTTTCAGCGAAATAGTGTTTCAGGGACACGAACCAGTAAAGCCATACAACACAAAAACAAAAGCTCAAAAGCGTTAACCGAACGGCAGTTGTTTTTGATAATAATCTCTAAACAGCGCTGTATATGATACGGATCGGGCATATTAACGTTAACTGACGTTTATCAGGCGGGCTCAGAGCACTAACAATCAGGCGCTACCGAAAATCACGCTCGCCTGACCTTAATCCTCAATCTCTAATGCCACTTTAGCTAAAAGATCAAGCCCTCCTAATTGACTAATGGCTGAAAGAGCGGGTTTTCCGTCTTGCGAAACCGTTACTGACTCTCCGTCACGGAATTCCTGAACCGTTACAAGCGCGCTGCCATGGGGAGAATGTACCTGAGATACGCTGCCTGCTTTAGTCCTATGGGTTACGCAGTTAACGGTGGTTCCATCAGGTAATTGCTCGCTGGTTGTGGTTGTGATTACGCCAGCATTATCATCAATATCAGGGTGTAGTTCTATTACGTGCCTGTTGGCACTGTTCTTTGCAGTAAACTTCTTATAACAAATGTTGCAAGTGAAAGGTTTCTCTCCGGTATGGACTCTTATGTGAATTTTGCGATCGTACTCAGTAATAAACGCTTTGTCACAGTGAGGACAGGGAAAAGGTTTTATCCCCCCATGTTTTCTTAATTCGTGTCTTTGAGCACTTTCATTTCTAGTGAATCGTTGATCACAGTGCCTGCAACCATAAGGCCTTTCTCCCGTATGTGATTTCATGTGAGCTTTAAGGCGAGAATTGTTAGCAAAAGCCTTTTCACACTGAGTGCAAACAAAGGGTTTCTCTCCTGTGTGTGATCTAACGTGCGTGAGGAGATGGTCTTTTCTACCAAAGACTTTTTTGCATACTTTGCAGATATGTTCACCCATATCGAAGTTCCTTCCAACGGGAGAATCCATCTGGCAATTGTAGTCTATCATCCCTGAAAAACTACAAAAGTCGCACTTTTTTTAACAGTGTTGCCCGGTTAATTAATCACTGATAAACCACCGGCTATGCCGGGGAGACTCTCATAGGTTTAACCGTAGCGGCAATAACTACCTTTCAGTTTCCGACCAAGAAAATTGAAGGTAAACCTATGAGAGACTACAAGAGTTTGGCCCATACTCGTTGGGATTGTAAGTACCACATTGTCTTTATCCCAAAGAGAAGACGAAAGGTGATATATGGAAATTTGCGTAAGTTTCCTGAAGAAATTTTCCATGAGCTTGCCAGAAGGAAAAACTACAAGATTCTGGAAGGGCACTTGATGTCTGATCACATTCATATGTGCGTTAGTATTTCGCCAAAATATCTGGTATCCCATATTGCTGGTTATCTGAAGGGAAAATGTGCAATAGAAATTGCAAAAAACGTCAAAGGGAAACAGCGTAATTTATTCCGGGTAATAAAATTGAGGTGATATTGTTTTAAATTCTGAAACGCCTTATGAAAAAAAATAGATGACGATGGTTTTTTAAATGAACAACAGTGATTTCTTTAAAAAGTTTTATCGGGATTAAAAATATTTTTTTATGCCATTCTTGTTTTGAAATAAAGTGGAAATCATTAGCGTTACCCAGTATTTTAAAAGTACTGGTAAAACCAGTTGCCTCTTTTAACCATTGTAGGGGCTTATAAACTGGACGTCAGAATAATAGAAACAAAGAGGCATGGCTTGGCTATTGCGAGGAGCTTCAGCGCAGAGTTGGCGTTCGTTGGTAGCGTAAGGCGCAACTGGGAGATTCAGTTAGTATTAGATATCTTAACGGTTTAAATCTTATTGCGTGAGGTAGACAGGATGAAGCGGGTATTACTGACTTTCGCGGCCTTCATTGCCACAATATTTGTTACGCGCTATAGTTTCGCCAGTTTTCTCGACGAAACGTATTTGCGAGTAAATTTTCATAACGATACTAAATATACATGCAAATCAACCAGCACTTATCTCAGGCGTGGTTACTGGTATCACAACCCACCTGAGTCGGTGGCCCCGGGTGCTTCAGATTACTGGGGGGGATCAGAGGCGAATTACTACGGTCCTGATATGGCTGTGAAATTTAAATGTGGCAACTACTCTTTTATCGTAAGAAATCAACAAAATTATGCTGTTTGGGCAGCTGGCGATCAAAATTGCAGCACCTCTGACGTAGATGAACATCTGAGTGTTGTAAACAAACAGACCCGTCATGCCTCTTGTTGGTATAATACTGCCGGGATTGCAGATGTCACTGTTTCGTTGCGTGCGAATCACCTCAAACTTAATAAGACCGTAAATAAGTTACAGTATTAAATAGGAAACCCAATGTAACAAGAAATGGTGTAAAGCGCATTTAGGAGAGTCAATTGAGGTATTATTCGATCCTGTAAGTAATTCTGCGTAAACGGCTCTTTTTTGCCGCTTTTTAACTTGTTTCAGCTTCGCTCGCTACTTTTGGAGCGGCCTCCGCGCGTAAGAATGCTTGCCTTGTTCACCCTGAGCGATATACCTCTGGTAATCCCTTTCGCGCCAGATCCGCACCAGATCCTGAGCACCGGCATAACCGTGGTATTCAGCCTTATCAACGGACTGTGCCTGTATTTTGGTAGCGTATGCGTTACCACGCGGAGCGGGGAAACGAGACATTTACCCACTAAAAACTATCTCTTTTTGATGGGTTATGATAAATTTGAAAAAATTTGGGTCAAAAAATTGTTGCGATAATCGGCAGCATGCCAGACAGCGAGATGCTTGCCACAAGTGTCTCGTTTTTTTGTGTCTGGGTTTGGGCGCACCTGAAGAACAACCATTATTTCAGGGGGAGGCAAGGCTATGATGGTGTTGCCGACAGCAGTAACGGAGTAACAGGAGAGACCATTGACTAAGATAGCCATTCTAGCTCTGGAAGATGGCAGTATTTTCCGGGGAAAGGCCATAGGCGCCGACGGCGAAACCTGTGGTGAAGTTGTTTTTAATACCGCCATGACCGGTTATCAGGAAATCCTTACCGACCCCTCTTATTCCCGGCAGATTGTTACGCTCACGTATCCCCATATTGGTAACACTGGCACCAACGTACTTGATCAGGAGTCCGACAGGGTTCACGCGGGTGGTCTTGTTATCCGTGATCTTCCTCTGCTAGCGAGCAACTGGCGCAACACGCAACCCCTTGATGAGTACCTCAGGTCCCACGACACTGTGGCTATCGCTGGCATTGATACCCGCCGTTTAACCCGTATCCTGCGGGAAAAAGGCGCGCAGGCCGGTTGTATCATGGCCGGTGATCAGGTCGATGAAGCAAGGGCTATTGCCAAAGCTCAAGGCTTTCCTGGTCTTAAAGGTATGGATCTGGCGAAAGCCGTTACCACTTCACAAAGCTACCTTTGGACAGAAGGCGTGTGGGATCTGGCAACAGACAGCCACCAACAGCCTGTCGAGCGTCCCTGGCATGTGGTTGCCTATGATTTTGGGGTTAAGCGCAATATTTTGCGCATGCTGGCGCAGCGTGGTTGCAGGTTGACCGTCGTACCGGCTCAAACGCCTGCCAGGGATGTGTTGGCAATGAATCCCGATGGTGTTTTTCTCTCCAATGGGCCTGGTGATCCTGAGCCTTGCGAGTATGCTATTACGGCTATTCAAACGCTGCTGAAAGAGGCGTTGCCTATCTTTGGCATCTGCCTGGGGCATCAGTTATTGGCTCTGGCCAGTGGCGCAAGCACCGAAAAGATGAAGTTTGGTCATCACGGTGCCAATCACCCGGTACAGGATCTGGATTCTAAAAAGGTGATGATTACCAGTCAGAACCATGGTTTCTCTGTGGCTGAGGATTCACTGCCCGCGAATGCGCGTGCCACTCACCGCTCCTTGTTTGATGGTACTTTGCAAGGGATTGAGCGGACAGACGTGCCTGCCTTCAGTTTTCAGGGGCATCCTGAAGCGAGTCCGGGGCCACACGATGTAGCCAGCTTGTTTGACCGGTTTTTGGCATTGCTTGAAGCCCATAAAGCAAAAAAAACAGCATCCGTACGGGAAACCCTGCCGGTGTAACTGCCCCCTGATTTCAGGATATCTGGATAACTAGTGAGAAGCGGCAAGTAGCGGTTTCTCTCTGATAGCGTGAGAATGATGATGCCAAAGCGTACTGACATAACAAGTATTCTGATTCTAGGTGCTGGCCCGATTGTTATTGGTCAGGCCTGTGAGTTTGACTATTCCGGTGCTCAAGCTTGTAAAGCTTTAAAAGAAGAAGGCTACCGCGTGGTATTGGTCAATTCCAATCCGGCCACCATCATGACCGACCCAAGCATGGCAGATGCCACCTATATCGAGCCTGTTCAGTGGGAAATCGTTGAAAAGATTATCGAGAAAGAAAAGCCTGATGCCATTTTGCCCACCATGGGGGGGCAAACCGCACTGAACTGCGCATTGGATCTGGCCCGTGAAGGCGTGTTGAAAAAACACAAGGTCACCATGATAGGCGCAACCCGTGAGGCCATTGATAAAGCGGAAGACCGTGCCCTGTTCGATCAGGCCATGAAAAATATCGGCCTGGCGACACCTAACTCGGGTATTGCCCATTCCATGGAAGACGCCTTTGCGACCCTTGATAAGGTGGGCTTTCCCTGCATTATCAGGCCGTCGTTCACCATGGGCGGGAGCGGGGGCGGTATCGCCTATAACCGTGATGAATTTGAGGAAATCTGTGAGCGGGGGCTTGATCTGTCACCTACCAATGAGCTGTTGATTGATGAATCCCTTATTGGCTGGAAAGAGTACGAGATGGAAGTGGTGCGCGACAAAAATGATAACTGCATTATCGTCTGCTCCATTGAAAATTTTGACCCCATGGGTGTTCATACTGGCGACTCTATCACCGTTGCGCCCGCGCAAACACTGACCGATAAAGAATACCAGATCATGCGCAGCGCATCGATTGCGGTGCTGCGTGAGATTGGTGTAGAGACGGGCGGTTCCAACGTACAGTTTGGTATTTGTCCCGACACTGGCCGAATGGTGGTGATTGAGATGAACCCGCGCGTGTCTCGCTCTTCTGCGCTGGCCTCCAAGGCAACGGGCTTTCCGATTGCCAAGGTTGCCGCCAAGCTGGCGGTGGGTTACGCCCTGGATGAGTTGCGCAATGAAATTACCGGTGATGTCATTCCGGCATCCTTTGAGCCTGCTATTGATTACGTTGTCACGAAAATTCCACGTTTTGCCTTTGAAAAATTCCCCCAGGCTGATGCCCGGCTGACCACGCAGATGAAGTCGGTGGGTGAGGTGATGGCCATTGGCCGGACTTTTCAAGAGTCCATGCAAAAAGCGTTGCGTGGGTTGGAAACCGGTGCCACGGGTTTTAACCCGGTGATCGATCCGGGTCATGAAGACGCGGTGGATACCATCCGCGCTGAGCTGGTCGCGCCAAGCGAGCATCGCATGTACTACGTGGCTGACGCGTTTCGAGCCGGGATGAGCATAGATGAAGTGTTTGATGCCTGCAAGATTGACCCTTGGTTTCTGGCGCAAATTGAAGACCTGGTAAAAGAAGAGCTGGCGCTGGTGAGGACAAAACTATCAGACCTGTCCAGGGAAACCCTGTTCAGTTTGAAACGAAAAGGGTTTGGTGATCAGCGTCTGGCACAGTTGCTCAATGTGTCTGAGTCAGATGTCCGTGACTATCGTCAGGCGCAGGGGATCAAACCTGTGTACAAGCGTGTAGATACCTGTAGTGCTGAATTTGCCTCTTCTACCGCTTATATGTATTCCACTTATGAACAAGAGTGTGAGGCTAATCCATCTGATAAAGACAAGATCATGGTACTCGGTGGCGGTGCTAACCGGATTGGTCAGGGGATTGAGTTCGACTATTGCTGCGTCCATGCCGCTTTGGCGGCGCGGGAAGATGGCTACGAAGCCATTATGGTGAATTGTAACCCGGAAACAGTCTCCACCGACTATGATACCTCTGACCGTTTGTATTTTGAGCCTGTGACCCTTGAAGATGTGTTGGCTATTATACAAACAGAAAAACCGGTTGGCGTGATTGTGCAGTACGGTGGTCAGACGCCACTAAAGCTTGCCCGCGCCCTTGAAGCAGAGGGTGTGCCTATAATTGGTACCAGCCCTGAAGCTATTGATGTTGCTGAAGACCGTGAGCGCTTTCAGCAAATGATCCAGCGTTTGGGCCTGCGGCAACCACAGAATGCAACGGCACGTTCCACGGATGAAGCGATTCGTAAGGCCCGGGAAATAGGCTACCCGCTGGTGGTCAGGCCTTCTTATGTGCTCGGCGGTCGGGCCATGGAAATTGTCAATGCTGAGGACGAACTGAACCGCTATATGCGCGAAGCGGTTCAGGTCTCTAATGATAGTCCGGTATTGCTGGATTCCTTTTTGAACCGCGCCGTTGAAGTGGATGTGGATGCCGTTTCTGACGGTAAGCAGGTGGTAATAGGTGCCATTATGCAGCATATCGAACAGGCAGGGATTCACTCGGGTGACTCGGGTTGTTCATTGCCACCGTACAGCTTGAGTCCACGCATGCGGGATAAAATCCGTGAGCAGGTTTCTGCCATGGCGTTAGAGCTGGGGGTTGTAGGTTTGATGAATGTTCAGCTGGCCATTCAAGATGGTGAGTTGTATGTCATTGAAGTGAATCCGCGCGCATCAAGGACGGTGCCTTTTGTCTCCAAGTGTATCGGTCGGTCCCTTGCTATGCTTGCGGCCAAGGTGATGATGGGGCAGTCTTTGGAGCAGGTGGGCTTTACGCAAGAAATAGTGCCATCGTACTTCAGTGTAAAAGAAGCTGTCTTCCCCTTTAACAAGTTCCCGAAGGTCGACCCTTTGCTTGGGCCTGAAATGAAATCCACGGGCGAAGTCATGGGGGTGGGCGCCTCTTTTCCCGAGGCTTATCGCAAAGCTCAGCTGGCAGCTAAAATGCAGCTGCCCCAGAAAAAAGGCCGGGTGATTATCAGTGTGCGGGACTTCGATAAAGGTGAAGTGCCCATGTTGGCCCGGTTATTAATGGATACCGGTTACGAATTGCTGGCGACACGGGGGACTGCCAAGGTGATTGAGGAAGCAGGACTGCCGGTGACAACGGTCAATAAAGTGAAACAGGGACGACCACATTTGGTGGACATGATCGTTAATGGTGAGATAGCCTTTGTGGTCAATACGACTGATAGTCGTCAGACCGTTTCAGACTCTTACACCATTCGACGTTCTGCCCTCACTAATAAAGTGCTTTACACCACTACTATGGCGGGTGCTGAGGCTGTGGCTCGCGCCATTGCATTTGGTTCTGAGAAAGTGGTTAGACGACTCCAGGACTTACATGCCGGTAATGCGTCCTGAGACGTAAGACCGGGTTGATGGGCTGCCTGCTGCTATCTATCGAGAAATAAGAGCAGTCCATAGGTCCTGCCATCCCATACGATAGCAGGGCTTTCACCAGGGTAAAAGAATGAACCGATATCCGATGACCGTCGCAGGCGAAAAGGCGCTGCGCGAAGAACTCAAACAGTTAAAAGGGGTTGAGCGCCCCCGTATATCCGCAGCTATTGCTGAAGCGCGTGAGTTGGGCGATTTAAAAGAAAATGCTGAATATCACGCTGCCCGTGAACAGCAGGGGTTGGTGGAAGCTCGTATCAATGATATCGAAGCCAAACTGGCAGATGCCCAGGTGATTGATATTACTGCTATTGAAAAAACGGGTAAGGTTATTTTTGGGGTTACTGTGGAGCTGCTTAACCTTGATACTGACGAGAAAGTCACCTATACCATCGTTGGTGATGATGAAGCCAGTATCAAAGCCAGTAAAATCTCGGTAAACTCGCCTATTGCCAGGGCGATGATTGGCAAGGAAGAGGGAGATGTCGTATTGGTTAATACCCCTTCAGGCCAGGTGGAGTACGAAATTGATTTGGTGAGTCACCTTTCGATGCTGAGCGAGGATCAACAGAAACGCAGGGAAAAAGGTTGATGTTAAGCTCAATAGCCCACTGTTTAACGAACAAAACCGGCTTCTTTGATTTGTTTATGGCATCACCATGGTGATACCGAATAGGCAATGGAGTTGGCAAATTGCGAAGTTGTATTGATGGCCTCATTTATGTCGGGGAGGATGTCAAAAAGTAGGGCAGTTTCTTTTAAGTCGGGAAGAGGAAGGTCTGCTTTGCGCCTTCACCAGAGTTCTTTCAGGGCACAAGGGAGAGCAGCCCCTGAACTATTTATTCTGCGGTTATTGTTTGAGATGAAGGGCTCAGGTATGATACCCGGCTTGCAAAGGGTAATGAGGGCATTCCAATGCGTCAGCCTCTGATAGCTGGAAACTGGAAGATGAATGGTTCTTCCCAAAGTATTTCAGAGCTTCTAGATGGTGTTATTTCCGGCCTGGAGTCAAAGGCCGAAGTGCTGGTGTGTCCGCCTGCTATTTATATTCAGCAAGTTCGCGATATCCTCAGGGGTACAGGGGTGAAGTGGGGCTTGCAGAATGTTGCTGCTGAAACGAAAGGTGCCTATACGGGGGAAACCTCACCATTGATGGCAAAAGATTTAGGCTGTGAGTACGCCATTATTGGCCACTCTGAGCGTCGGACGCTGTATAAAGAAACAGACCAGGACGTTGCTGCCAAGTTTTGCTGTTTGGTTGATCAGGGTATTACCCCGGTTCTTTGTGTGGGTGAAAGTCTTGAAGAGCGCCAGCGGGGTGATACCATGAAGGTGGTTGCTGCCCAGATCGATTGCGTTATTGAGAAGGCGGGTATTGAGCGTCTGAGTGATTTTGTTATTGCCTATGAGCCAGTCTGGGCGATAGGTACAGGGTTGACTGCGACGCCTGAGCAGGCTCAGGAGGTACATGCGGCCATTCGTGGGTTGCTGTCGCGCACCAGTGAAGAAGTGGCTCAAAAGACACGCATTCTATACGGTGGCAGCATGAAGGCGGCAAATGCTGCGGAATTAGTGGCACAACCAGATGTCGATGGCGGTCTGATTGGTGGTGCTTCGTTGGTCGCTGAAGATTTTAAAGCGATTTGTCACGCTGCGGGATAGTGATGGAAACCATAGTTCTTATTATTCATGTTCTAGTTGCGGCTGCTGTCATTGGACTTATTCTGATTCAGCAGGGTAAAGGTGCTGAGGCGGGTGCCAGTTTTGGTGCCGGGGCTTCACAGACAGTGTTTGGTTCTCAGGGGTCTGCCAGCTTTTTAAGTCGCACCACAGCGGCATTGGCAACGCTGTTTTTTCTGACCAGCTTTGGCCTGGCGATGATGGCGAGGGACAAAGTTGATGTGGTTCGCAACGCTGGTGTGCCTGTTGAGGTTGAGCAGCCTGTGCCTAGCGGTGACGCGCCAATATCTTCTGAAAAAAATGCTGTCGATATTGATGCGCCTGTGATAAAGTCCACACCCGTTGAAAGCAAACAAGCTGGCGAAAAACCTGCTGAGAATCAATAGGTTAATGCTGTGTTAAGTGGGTTTGCCGGTGATATAGCCGAAGTGGTGGAATTGGTAGACACGCCATCTTGAGGGGGTGGTGCGCTATGCGCGTGGGGGTTCAAGTCCCCCCTTCGGCACCAAAGAAAAAACGCCATAAGAAAACACATTTCTTATGGCGTTTTTTTTCACGTTAATTCTACCTAGGAGCCTGTCGGACTTATGCTTTCGAGCATAAAATTCAGTAGGGCGAGTCAGAATTTTCGATCAATTTGTGCGAATAGTTGACCTGTTTAAGCAAATTGATGGGAAATTCTGGCCTTTCTGGATTTTAGGCCGAAATTGTCTTAAGTCCGACAGGCTGCTGGCCCCTTATTGCCCCTACAGGTTTGCTTGCGCATGCCTGGTTTTTCTTTTTTTCACTTTGAGCTACCCTTTTTATCGGATAATTTTGTTGAATGCCATACTGTATTTGTCATCCGACCAGTCTGAAAGAAAACCTAAAAAAGCGACAAGTTTAAGGTGGCGATGAAGCCAAAGGCGTATCCTTAACCGGCAAACGCAGAAAATTGCCGCTACCCTAAGATGATCAGAAATAGTGCATTACATCGATATTTGATGGTATTTACTGACCAAACCACTCAGTAAGGTAATTGGTAGCATTGTGGTTTTTAAACAAATGGTTCCTGAATGTATCCCATTCGGCTTTTATTTCAATGCTGTTCAAGTACTCACTTTTTTCATCGGCTCGCAACGTTTTGAAAAAATTAGCCAGTGTATTTAGCCCTAGTTTTTTTGCCTCTTTTGATAGTTTTTTATGGAATTTAAATAAGTGAGGCACGTTTTCATGCAGAGGAATTTTTCCTGTATTTATAGCTTCATAAAAACTTTGATCACCCGTGCAGCCAACGACATCAAATTTTGAAAGTTGCATTAACAATAAAAATGAACTGTTTTTTAATGGGAAAGGATTTAAAATAGTCATCACTCTGTCAGGTTTATCGTCAGCCCCGTCAGGGCTTAAGGTTTTGGTTATGTCAGATTTAGCATCAGCCACGTCAAAGCTTAAGGTTCTGGCCATGTCAGAATTTCTGTATATTACTTTTTTAAAACCATTGTCTTTAGCAATATGGTAAAGCAATCTTTCTAGCTCTCTTGTTTTTTCAGATGTATTTTCAATAAGGAAATCTTCTCCAAAAATCATGAACGCAGTTGAACTGATGATATACGTTAAATCATCACTTTTATTTATTTTTACTGTTGATGCAATATAGTCAATCAAAGAAAAATTAGTTTGCATATAGCCTAAAAAGAAATCCCCTTCTATTAACCATTGCTCCTGATCTTCCATATATTCTTTTTTTGTCAGCTCTTTTAAAAACCAGGGGTGGTCTTTTTCTTCTTCTATTAGTTTATTTGCTAATTCGCGTTTATCACTATCTTTTTTCAGGTCTTCTATCAAAAAACCAATCCGCTTATTTTTTTTATTAAAAAGTCCAAAGTGCATACAGTCTTGTCTTTTTTTCGATATTTGTTTTACGGATTCCCCGGAATTTTTAATATTGTTAAAACGTCTTTGAGTAGATTCATCCCCAAAATGCGATACGGACCAAGAGATGGGCAAACAATGTCCAAGGGAGAGTAATTTATCAACAAAAGATGGAGTGTGAGCTGTATCAGTTAGCCAGCGGCGATATTGATTGAGCCCTTCCATGTTCTCTGAACCGGCAAGGCCCGATAAGATGGTTTTGAATGACTTTATAGCGTTGGCTTTTGATGGCAATCCATATTGCATTTCACCAATAAAATTATAATTATTTAATTCATTTTTTTTTAACAGTTCATGTAATAAAGTACAGGATTCTTGAATATCATCATTTATTGATATAGCTACATAAAAAACATCTATTTTGTCATGTTTAAAAAGATTGGATAATTGTTGTTCGATTGTATCTGCATTAAATATTCGAACACCCCGTTTGCTGACAAATACATCAGCCCAAATAAAATTTGGTTTTTATAGCTCATCAATGGTTAATATCTTTTCAAGATGTTCTTTTTCTTCAAATGTTCCAGAAAGGATCAGTGCTTTATCGTTTTCTTTATCAGGCAGCATATCAAACAGTTTTTTCGCATATAGATAATCACCAAGCCCATGGCCTGGCATGCTGGAAGAAACAATAAGTTTTGCAGCATATATATTCAATGAAAAAGTATATAAAACCATCAGGTGAAAAAGATGCTTCATAGAAAAATACCCCTAATGCATAATAACATAATCAGGACTTAATATGTTTAAGTGGCTATGCTGTGTAATCTTTTATGCATCATAAAGATGATGAGCTAAATAATTAATTACAGCTAGCCAGTTTTTTGAATTGCCAGATCTATAATAGTCGGTGAAATTCATAATAAGAAAGGAAAGACAAATAAAATGTACAGTTTTTGTAACAATTGATTGGATTGTTTATGTGTTCTCAGAATTGATAAGTTTTGAAGATTTTCCTGCCATCATTATGGTGTTATTGGTCTATGAAGGTTTTGTCCCGTACCATAGGTTATTGGCTTACGCCAGAGTATGGAATAGATAAAAACCATTTTTTGGCCGAATTTTGCTCAATTATGCTTGGTTTTCTTAACCGGACGGTAACATTTAGAGGTAAGTTATGGTCTCGTTCGAGAAAAGAAAAACGGGTTGTAGGTATAAGTACATGACCATTTGCTTTTCAAGTTGGCCTACAGTCCTTGCAAGGCCTGCCAGCAAGAAAATATATGTTTTCATTTGGTCATGTACTTAACCGTTAATCGGAAGCATTGGGGTCAAATCGCCATTGAGCGAAATCCTTGTCCTTTTCATCCAGTATCTTGTAGAGATCAAGGTCATCACTTATTGGGTTGGCGGGCAATGAAAAAGAATCTGAGCTTTGCCCAATCGTTGCTGTTTCTAACGGGTAATGGGCTTGAGTAGTGGTTGTGCTTGTGCTTGTGCTTGTGCTTGTGCCTGTACTTGTGCTTGTGCTTGTCCTTGTGCTTGTCCTTGTGGCTGTACTTGTTGTTTGAGTATACACGACGTTCCCAAAAGGGGAGCTGATCATTGACGAAGCGGTGACGACACCCGTTGGCGTCGTAAATGTATGAGTAACGCAGCTGACCCTCCCAACGCCGGGGATTTCCTCTGTACGAATGGCTGATTGAGGCCACGGGATGCCGGGGTGGTCTTGTTCTATGTGATAGCGGAGAGTGTCGTCGCTGACAAAATACTCTATGTTACAGATAGGGCAATATTGACTACGGCGCGTTTTGTTATGAGACTTTGCGTGTTGTTTGAGATATTCTTTTGCCTTAAAGCGTTTGCCGCAGGTATCGCATCTAAAGGGCCTGTCTTCTGTATGTACTATCATGTGTTTGGTAAGTTTACTTCTCTCTGTAAAGCCCTTGAGACAGACATCGCATTTAAAGGGCTTTTCATTGGTATGGAGTAGTTCGTGTCTCTTTAGAGAAGACTTTTGGTTGAACCCCCTCCCGCAGGTATCGCATGTAAAAGGCTTTTCTCCGGTATGGGTTAATAGGTGTCTTTTAAACAGGGCTTGATGGTTAAAACTCTTTGGACAGAATGGACAGTTAAAGTTTCCCATACAATCACTCTGTTCTGTTAAGGGCGAGTAGGTTTTTTGAGAGTTTAGTCCATAGGGCTGTGTTTGATGGTTTTTTGAGTCCCATTCAGCACGGGCAGCAAGTTAAAAGTGCTCAGATGCTGAATTCAGATTGAATGGGGTGATGTAAGGGCGGCTTGCGGCACAGGCTATTGTTGGTACTCTTTTCCTGAGAGGCGTTTGCTTACGATTACGCTATCGGGCAGGAAAAGTAAAAAATACCTCCGCTTTTTGCGCATATTTCTTAACAGTGCGAAAGGCAGAGCGGGTTGTCGAATAAGGCTTATCCCGTTATTGGTAAGGGGTGATCTGCGACAGCCTTTTACGGCGTGTTTTACGGCGGTGGTGAGGATGCTAAGAATAACGCTTGAAACTAATCATTCCTGTGTGTAGTATGGCCTCCGGTATAAAGGTACAGGTACATTTTGGGTTCAGGGTTGTCACTGTTTCACCAAAAAAGCGATATAAGTTGTTGTTATGTAAATATTTCCAAGTCCACCTTTGGCATCAGAAAGTTGGCTTCCTGTTTTAATATACTGATCAGTAACTAAAAATGTTGTTGGTCAAACATTGTCTCGTTATACTGGATAGAGGTTATGATGCGGGGTGGAGCAGCTTGGTAGCTCGTCGGGCTCATAACCCGAAGGTCGTTGGTTCAAATCCAGCCCCCGCTACCACCTTATACCCCCTATAGTGGGGTTTTTTATTAGGCTCTATTGCGACCTTAATGTGCATATTCAATAGAGCTGGTGCTGGTGGCGCATTATTAAAGGGAGGTCTTATTTTAAGGCCTTCTCAGTGTGGCTTGTTGTTGTCAAACACTTGCTACGCTCAGCACAGGGCTTTTATAGCCCTTTTTTTGTTTTTAGATTCTGTGCGCAGTCTTTTCACCGTAGCGTTGAAAACTGTGCATTATGGGTCGCGTGTACAGGTGTTTCAGTCGTGGCAGGTAAAGAGTCGCAGCTAGAGGCCTTGGTAGAGCCGATCGTGACGTCGCTCGACTATTGTCTTTGGGGTATAGAATTTCACTCTCAGGGCCGTCGTTCGCTGCTCCGTATTTATATTGACAGTGATAATGGTGTTTCTCTGGAAGACTGTGAGAAAATCAGTCGCCAGCTCAGCAGCCTGTTGGATGTTGAAGACCCCATTAGCGGAGAGTATACCCTGGAGGTATCTTCTCCTGGCGTGGATCGTCTGTTGTTCAGGCTGGAGCACTATGACGCGTGGAAGGGCTCAGAAGTGGCGCTGCGGTTACGTATACCGTTTGAAGGTCGCCGAAAATACCGTGGCCTGATCAAAGGCATTGAAGGTCAGGATGTAGTGATTGAAACGGATGGTCATGAGCTTCTTCTGCCCATTGAGAGTATTGAGAAGGCGCAGGTGATTCCCCGGTTCTGAGAAAATCAGGGGAGAGAGTATTTAATATAAGAACCTGTTCATGGCTTTTTATATAAAAAGCTATGGGCAGGTTTTGAACCATTCAGGTCGGCGAGTGCCGGTTTGCGGCCAGAGAAGTGTTGGCATAAGCATAGGCGAGGCAGAGCATGAGTAAAGAGATTCTGTTGGTCGTAGAGTCCGTATCCAATGAAAAAGGTGTGCCGCCCGAAGTGATCTTCGAGGCCATGGAAATAGCGCTGGCAACGGCAACCAAAAAACGTTACGAAACTGAGGTCGATATTCGCGTTGCTATTGATCGACATACTGGAGAATACGAGACGTTTCGTCGCTGGACGGTTGTGGCTGATGAGGATTTCGAATTTCCCGGTATGCACTTGACGCTTGACGAAGGTCAGGAAAAAGATGAAAGCATCAAGATTGGTGGTATCTGGGAAGAGGAAGTTGAGTCTGTCGGTTTTGGTCGTATTGCGGCACAAACGGCCAAACAGGTCATTGTTCAGAAAGTGCGTGAGGCAGAGCGCCTGCAAATGGTGGAGGCTTACCGTGATCGCCTGGGCGAGTTGATTTCAGGGACAGTGAAGAAGACCACCCGTGAAAGCATTATTATTGATTTGGGTAATAATGCTGAAGCTGTGATGCGCAAAGATCAAATGCTGCCTCGTGAAAACTTCAGGGTGGGGACGCGTGTTCGGGCGCACCTGAATGAAATCTCCACCGAAGGCCGTGGCCCTCAGCTGATGCTGTCGCGAACCTGCCCGGAAATGCTGGTTGAGCTGTTCCGTATTGAAGTACCGGAAATCTCTGAGGAAGTGATTGAGATTAAAGGGGCTGCCCGTGATCCGGGGCTGCGTTCAAAAATCGCCGTAAAGACGAATGACGGGCGTATTGACCCTGTGGGCGCCTGTGTCGGTATGCGCGGCGCGCGTGTCCAGGCTGTATCCGGTGAGTTGGCCAATGAGCGTGTGGATATTGTGCTCTGGGATGAAAACCCGGTGCAGTATGTTGTCAATGCCATGCAGCCTGCTGAAGTGGCTTCCATTGTAGTAGACGAAGAGTCCAGTTCCATGGACATCGCGGTGGCAGAAGACAATCTGGCTCAGGCTATTGGCCGCAATGGGCAAAACGTTCGACTGGCCAGTGAGTTGACCGGCTGGAACCTGAACGTGATGACTGAAAGCGATGCTGCTGAGAAGCAGCAGAAAGAAGCAGGCAAAGCTGTTCAGAAATTTGTCGATACGCTGGGCCTTGATAGTGAACTGGCAAAACAGCTGTTTACTGCCGGGTTCACCAGTCTGGAAGAAATTGCTTATGTACCCGTTGAAGAAGTGCTTGAAATCGACGGTATGGATGAAAAATTGGCTAATGAGTTACAGACTCGAGCCAAAGACAAACTGCTCACTCAAGCCATAGCTCAGGAAGAAAAACTCGAAGGTGCCCAGCCGGCTGAGGATTTGCTGAGTATGGAAGGCATGAATCAGCAGCTGGCTTATGAACTTGCCAGTCGCGGTGTATTAACAATGGAAGATCTGGCTGAGCAGTCTGTCGATGAACTTCTGGATATAGAAGGTGTTGATGAAAAGCAGGCGGGTGAGTTGATTATGACCGCGCGTAAACCCTGGTTTGAAGAAGCAGGTAACTGAGTGGGTCACCGAGAGGAGAAGCGTTAATGGCAGAAGTAACCGTAGAACAGCTCGCAGCAGTGGTCGGTGCCCCCGTCGAGCGGTTGTTAAAACAGATGCAGGATGCCGGCTTGCCACAGACAAAAGGTGGCCAGTCAGTATCGGATGCGGAAAAACACCAGTTGCTGACACACCTGAAAAACACCCATGGCAGCAATGATCGCTCATCGGCAGCAGGTAAGGTGACGCTGAAGCGAAGTACTGTTCAGCAAATGAAGGTAGCTGGCAGCACTGGCAAGAGCAAGGTTGTTAACGTTGAAGTGCGTAAGAAGCGGACTTACGTTAAGAAAGATGAGGCGCAGACAAATAACCGTCGTGGTCGTGATGGCAAAGTAGCTGATACGCGCGGTGATAGTGACACCACTTCTCGCCGTGACAGTGATACCGCTTCTCGCCGTGACAGTGATACCGCTTCTCGCCGTGACAGTGACACCCGTTCTCGCCGCGAAGGTGATCGCCCAGCGCGCCGCGGTGGTGATGCGCGTCCGGCCCGTCGAGAGGGTGATGCCCGTCCGTCATACCGTGATAGCGGCTCCCGCCCGCCGCGTCGTGATGAGGCCAGCGGCCGTGGTCCGGTTGTAGCCACAGATGCACCACCGCCTCCGTCTGAAGATGGTCGTAAGAGCCGTAACAAGCGGGCTAAAGGTAAAGACCGTAAAGATCTGGAAGATCGCCCACGCCGCGGTGAGCGTCGTGGTAGCGGTCGTGAAGGTGGTCGTGAATCAGGTCGTCGCGGCAGTAATAACCGTCGTGCACAAAGAACCGTGACACCGGATTCCATGTCAGCCCATGGCTTTACCAAGCCGACGGCACCTGTGGTGCGCGAGGTCTCTATTCCCGAGACTGTGACTGTGGGTGAGCTGGCGCAGAAGATGGCGGTTAAAGCGGCTGACGTGATTAAAACCATGTTCAAGATGGGTTCAATGGTCACCATCAACCAGGTAATCGACCAGGATACGGCATCTATCGTGGTTGAAGAGATGGGGCACAAATTCAAACTAACCAAGGCAGATGCGATTGAGGACGCGCTGGTTGAAGATGCGGCAGCAGATTTCCATGGTGAAGAGAAGCTTCGTGCGCCGGTCGTGACCGTTATGGGACACGTTGACCACGGTAAGACCTCTTTGCTTGATTATATCCGCAAGAGCCGTGTACAAGCGGGTGAAGCGGGCGGTATTACCCAGCATATTGGCGCTTACCACGTGAAAACCCCACGGGGCATAGTCTCCTTTCTGGATACGCCCGGTCACGCGGCATTTACCGCGATGCGTGCCCGTGGTGCCCAGGCAACGGATATCGTTATTCTGGTGGTTGCTGCCGATGATGGTGTTATGCCTCAGACTGAAGAAGCTGTTCAGCATGCAAAAGCAGCGGGGGTACCCATTGTTGTTGCGGTGAACAAGATGGATAAGCCAGAAGCTGATCCTGATCGGGTAAAGAATGAGCTATCTGCCCGTGACGTTATCCCCGAAGAGTGGGGGGGGGATACCCAGTTTGCGCCTGTCTCCGCATTGACCGGTGAAGGTGTGGATGCCCTGTTGGAAGCCGTTTTGCTGCAAGCTGAAGTCCTGGAGCTGAAAGCCGTTGATGATGGTCCGGCTCGAGGTGTTGTGGTGGAGTCACGCCTCGATCGTGGTCGCGGTCCTGTGGCTACGATTTTGGTACAAAGCGGTAAGCTGAAGCAGGGTGACAACATTCTGGTGGGCCAGCAGTACGGTCGTGTGCGTGCCATGCTGGACGAAAATGGCAAGGCCATTGAGGAAGCTGGACCCTCTATCCCGGTTGAGATTCTGGGTCTGGATGGTACACCCGATGCGGGTGATGAAATGCAGGCTGTGAAGGACGAGCGAAAAGCCCGTGAAATCGCCATGTTCCGTCAGGGTAAATTCCGTGAGGTGAAACTGGCTCGCCAGCAAGCGGCCAAACTGGAAAATGTCTTCTCCGGCATGGGTTCTACGGAGAAGAAAGTCCTGAATATCGTTCTGAAGGCTGACGTTCGTGGCTCCCTTGAAGCGCTGGCTTCTTCGCTGCAGGAGCAGGGTAACGAAGAAGTGGAAGTGAAGGTGATTTCCGGCGGCGTTGGAGGTATTACTGAAACTGACGCAAACCTGGCCCTGGCTTCCAATGCCGTCATCTTTGGCTTCAATGTGCGTGCGGATGCCTCTGCCCGTAAGGTAGTGGAAGCGGAAGAACTTGACATGCGTTATTACAGTGTGATCTATGACATTGTGGATGATGTGAAAAAAGCACTGGGCGGTATGCTCGGTTCTGACACCCGTGAAGACATCGTGGGTGTTGCTGAAGTGCGTGATGTCTTCCGTTCACCGAAGTTTGGCGCGGTTGCCGGCTGTATGGTGGTTGAAGGGACTGTTTATCGTAATGATCGTATCCGCGTACTGCGCGAGAATGTGGTGATTTACGAAGGTGAGCTGGAGTCCCTCAGACGCTATAAGGATGACGTCAACGAAGTCCGTAACGGCATGGAGTGCGGTATCGCTGTTAAGAGCTACAACGATGTAAAAGCGGGTGACAAGATCGAGGTGTACAAGACCGTTGAAGTGAAGCGTACACTGTAATCAAGGTTTCTTGATTGTTTCATGGCAAGGCCCGCAGTGATAATTATCCCTGCGGGCTTTTGTAGTTTATACCAACGCTGTTTTGACAGCCCATGACAAGGCAGGGTTGGTGTCAGTGAACACTGATATTTTTATCAGTGCTGTTTGATGTGTAATACAGAAAGTACCGATGGCTAAAGAATACAGTCGTACCCAGCGAGTGGCTGAACAAGTTCAAAAAGAACTGGCTCAGATCATTCAGTTGGAGATGAAAGACCCGCGCCTGGGGTTGATAACGGTGAGTGCCGTTGATATCAGCCGTGACCTGGCCTTTGCCGATATTCATGTTTCATGCATGGGCGTTGAGGGTCAGGAACAAATCGATGAATCCATTAACGTGTTAAACGGTGCGGCCGGCTTCCTGCGAAGCCAGTTGGCACGGGCCATGAAGTTGCGCGCCACTCCCCGGTTGCGTTTTTATTTTGACAACAGTCTTCGACGAGGTCAGCACCTGAGTTCGCTCATTGAGCGTGCCATAGCGAAAGATCAGCAGAAAAAGAGCGGGGAGTAACAGCATGGCAAACAGAAGACGTAACCGGGGCCGTCCGGTTAATGGTATTGTTGTGGTCGATAAAATGTCAGGCTTCAGCTCCAACGATGTGCTCCAGCAAGTGAAGCGGTTGTTTGGCGCGGCCAAGGCAGGTCATACCGGAAGCCTTGATCCATTGGCAACAGGCGTGTTGCCAGTTTGTCTGGGTGAAGCGACCAAATTTTCCCGTTTTTTGCTGGAGTCAGATAAATCCTATCGCACTGTTGTTCAGTTGGGCGTGCAAACCACGACAGGCGATGCTGAAGGTGAGGTGGTGGAAAAGCGACCCGTCCAGGTGACCCGCTCTGATATTGAAGCGGTACTGACACAGTTTCGTGGAGAAATTCAGCAGGTGCCCAGCATGTACTCTGCCCTCAAACATAATGGTCAGCCGTTGTATAAGCTGGCACGTGAGGGTATTGAAGTGGAGCGACCATCACGCACAGTGATGATTCACCGGGTTGAGCTGATTGACTTTACCGGTACGCAGTGTGTTTTGGAAGTAGACTGCTCAAAGGGCACCTACATTCGCGCGCTGGCTGAAGATATTGGTCACGCGTTGGGTTGCCTGGCCTATGTGGCACAGTTGCGCCGAATCAAAGCGGGACCTTATGAAGAACAGACTGCCTATACCCTGGAGCAGCTGGAAGCGATTAAAAATAATGCGCGTTCAGCAGCCTTGAGCGCAGAGCAGGCTACTGACTTGGAAGCGTTATTCGGGCAAATGGATGAAGCAGGTCGTGACTCACTGGAAGCTGACCAGCTTGAGCAGCTCAAAGCCCTGTCCAGCCAGCGAAATCGCGCCGGTAATGCTGCGCTGGACGCACTGTTAAAACCGTTGGATACCGCCGTTAGCGACTGGCCTGAGGTGATGCTGGGTGAGCACAGCAGTTTTTATGTCTTACAGGGGCAGCCGGTACTGGTTCCCCGGGCACCGACCCATGGACTGGTCCGTCTTTATGGTGAGTTGCAGGGGCAGCAGGCAGGTCGTTACTTTCTCGGTATGGGTGAAATTATGGATGATGGACGCGTTGCGCCAAAGCGACTGGTGAGAACGCGAATAGAGTGATAAACTCCGCATCCTGGAATGATAGCTTCCAGGAGCCTGTCGGACTTATGCTTTCGAGCTTGTCTTAAGTCCGACAGGCTCCTGGATGGTACTGTAGCCAGAGTTGCCGGGTTTACGGAGACTTTGGCGGAAGGCTAACTGTTAGTGTGCACGGTTATGCCCGATTTGAAGACCAGTATCCCTGGTTAACGCATACTGTATTGGAGATGTTTCATGGCTTTGACTGCTGAAAAGAAAGTGAAGATTGTTAAAGAATTCGGTCGCTCTAAAGGCGATACCGGTTCACCTGAAGTGCAAGTTGCACTGCTCAGCGCAAACATTGAAGGTTTGCAGTCTCACTTTAAGGCAAACCATAAAGATCACCACTCTCGTCGTGGTCTGATCCGTATGGTAAACCAGCGCCGTCGGCTGCTTGATTACCTGAAGCGCAAGGATGTTGAGCGTTACCGTACGCTGATTGGCCGCCTGGGTCTGCGTCGTTAGTCAGCACTCAGCTGTACACGGCGGTGGTGAGTTTCTGCTGCTGCTGATAGTCAAAGCACCGCGAGCCGCAATCCTGTGGCTGGCGGTGTTTTGCGTTATAAAATCCTAATCATTGTGTATCGGCAGACTGTCAATCAGGGGTGCAATTCCAAGGGGTAGGCCGCGACCTTTGGAATTGCATCCATCTCTGTGGCAGTAGGGATGCTGGTCGGATGATTGTTTTACTCACTGACTTAGGAAACTATTGTGACTGCGATAACCAAAACCTTCCAATTTGGAGGAAAGTCCATCACCCTGGAAACCGGGCGTGTGGCACGTCAGGCCAGTGGTGCTGTATTGGCTACAATGGGCGAGACAACTGTGCTGGCTACCGTTGTGGGTGCCCGTGAAGCGAAGCCCGGCCAGGACTTTTTCCCGCTGTCTGTTCACTACCAGGAAAAAGCCTATGCGGCCGGTCGTATTCCTGGAGGCTTCATGAAGCGTGAGGGCCGGGCCAGTGATAAAGAAACGCTGACCTCCCGTCTGATAGACCGCCCTATCCGCCCCCTGTTTCCGAAAGGCTTTATGAACGAAGTGCAGGTGGTGATTACCGTGATGTCTGTGGACAAGAAAAATGATCCCGACATTCTGGGTATGGTGGCGACATCTGCCGCTCTGGCTATTTCCGGTATTCCTTTTGATGGTCCTGTGGGTGCTGCCCGTGTTGGCTTTACCGAAGAAGAAGGTTATATCCTGAATCCATCTTATGAAAAGCTGAAAGTCTCTGAGCTGGATATGGTCGTCGCCGGGACGGCTGATGCGGTGCTGATGGTTGAGTCTGAAGCACAAGAGCTGACTGAAGACGAAATGCTCGGTGCCGTACTTTTTGCCCATGAAGAGTATCAGGTTGTTATTAATGCAGTGAAAGCACTGGCAGCTGAGTGCGCTAAGCCGTGTTGGGACTGGGAGCCAGCCCCAGAAAAAACTGAAGTAAAAGCTGCTGTGGCGGAACAGTTTGAAGCGGGTATTCGCGGGGCTTACCAGATTACTGTCAAGCAGGATCGTAATACCAGGCTGAATGCACTGCGTCAGGATGCAATTGCTGCACTCGCTGGCGAAGGAGAAGGCAAGTTTGCTGAAGGTGACGTTAGCGCGGCGTTCAGCAAACTGGAAAAAACCGTCGTACGTGGGAATATCCTGGAAGGCAAGCCACGCATTGACGGTCGTGATAGCAAGACTGTTCGTGGTATTCATGCGGAAGTGGGCGTTTTACCAAAGACCCACGGTTCTTCTTTGTTTACCCGTGGTGAAACCCAGGCGTTAGTCACCGCTACCTTGGGTACTGCTCGTGATGCGCAGTTGATTGATGCCCTTGAAGGTGAAAGTAAAGACCCGTTTATGCTGCACTACAACTTTCCTCCATACTCTGTGGGTGAGTGTGGTCGTTTGGGGGCGCCAGGGCGTCGTGAGGTTGGTCATGGGCGTTTGGCACGTCGTGGCGTGCAGGCAGTTCTGCCAACGGAAGAAGCATTTCCATATACCATTCGTGTGGTCTCTGAAATCACTGAGTCCAACGGTTCCAGCTCCATGGCATCTGTCTGTGGTTCAAGCCTGGCGTTGATGGATGCAGGTGTTCCATTGAAATCGCCAGTGGCCGGTATAGCCATGGGTCTGGTGAAAGAAGAGGAGCGATTCGCGGTTCTGACCGATATTCTGGGTGATGAGGATCACCTTGGCGATATGGACTTTAAAGTGGCCGGGACTGCCGAAGGAATTACCGCCTTGCAAATGGATATCAAGATTGCCGGTATTACCGAAGAAATTATGGATATTGCCCTGGAGCAGGCTCTTCAGGCACGCCTCCACATTCTGGGTGAAATGAATAAAGTGATTGCCAGCTCCCGTACTGAGCTTTCACCGAACGCACCGATGACCATGAAGATCAAAATTGATACGGACAAAATCCGTGACGTGATCGGTAAAGGCGGTGCAACCATTCGCTCTATCTGTGAAGAAACAGGCGCGGCTATTGATATTGATGACGATGGCATGGTAAAGATTTTTGCCGATTCCAGGGAAGCCTGCCAGGCGGCGTACGATCGTGTATACGGTATTACCGCTGAAGCAGAAATTGGCAAGATCTATAGCGGTACCGTTACTCGTATTGTCGATTTCGGTGCGTTTGTCAACATTATGCCGGGTACTGATGGTCTGGTTCATATTTCTCAGATTGCTGATCACCGTGTTGAAAACGTGGGTGATTACCTGAAAATGGATCAGCAGGTGGATGTGGTGGTGATGGATATCGACAGCCGTGGCCGCGTTAAGTTAAGCATGAAGGAAGTCGCACGCCAGCGTGAACAGGAGTCCTGATCTCTGAGAAGCTGTTCATGATCTTTTGTAAAAAGCGCAAGGCAAGGGCTTTTGTTAGGAGCCTGTCGGGCTTATGCTTTCGAGCATAAAATTCAGTAGGGCGAGTCAGAATTTTCGATCAATTTGTGCGAATAGTTGACCTGTTTAAGCAAATTGATCGGAAGTTCTGGCCGCACTTTCTCGCACTTTCTCGCACTTTCTGGATTTCAGGCCGACATTGCCTTAAGCCCGACAGGCTCCTAGGCGAAAGTCTGGGGCAACGCCTTGGTATGAAGCTCTGCTACCGCATCAAACCGCTGTTCCCACAAGGCAGATAGTGCAGCACCGAGGGAGATAAACTTGCCCGCTGCCCGCTGCTTTGGAGGGGACGCTCTGAAGATATCCAGATCGTTAATATAAACAGACCACATGCCACTGTGCTTGAGTTCAGCATGACCGATGGGTTGACCAAGGTAAGTGAGAGCAGCCTGGAAACGTGCGTGTTTATTTGCTGTGATTGAGTAGACTCCGTCATTAAACATGCCAGTGTGCCTGTTATTATTGGTTTGTCAGCAACTATCAGTAACTACTTGTCTTTTATCTTGCCGGTTAACCGGCTGGAAAACAAGGGACTGACAATAAAGTGAGTGCTTGTATTGTGGTTGCAGCGCCTAAAAAGACTGTCAACAGAACCTGACGCAATGTTGAAAAAGTTGACCGGGCAGCAGTGTTAAACAAAAGTTCAGACTCTGTAGTTTTCAGGGGAGATAGACTACAATTGACAAGTGGAGTCTACCACTGGAGGTAACTTCGACATGGGTAAATATCAGTGTTCAGCATGCGATAAATCTTTCCCCAACAGTGAGCAACTCCTCACGCACACGAGAACACATACAGGAGAAAAACCTTTTATGTGCGATGAATGTGAAAAGACTTTTGCTGACCGTCGTAACCTTAAAAGGCACAAAAGAACACATACGGGAGACAAGCCTTTTAGTTGCGAAGACTGTGGTATGAGATTTTTTAGAAATGAAAATGCCCGAAATCACGTATTAAGGGTACACAAGGGGATACGCCCGGAGAGAAAACTTTTTCATTGTTCTGAATGTGGTAAAGCGCTTAGTTCTTCCCGCGCGCTCAACATTCATTTTAGAACCCATACCGGAGAGAAACCTTTCATTTGCAACATTTGTAATAGAAGGTTTAGAGTGGAGCATAATGCCAAATCGCACGTAACAACACAACATTCTGGCATTGATAATGCCGGAATAATCACAGCCCCAACCACAACCACAACCAGCGAGCAATTACCCGATGGAACCAGAGTTCACTGCGTAACCCATGAGACTGTTGTAGCTGGCGACATTACCGAAAAGGTATCTCAGGTACATTCTCGTCATGGCAGCGCGCTTGTAACGGTTCGGGGATTCAATGGCGGAGAGTCAGTAACGGTTTCTCAAGATGGAAAACCCGCTCTTTCAGCCATTAGTCAATTAGGAGGGCTTGATCTTTTAGCTAGCGTGGCATCAAAGATTAAGGATTAAGGTCAGAGTGTGATTTTCGATAGCATCTGATTGTTATAGCTCTGAGCGCATCTAATATACGTCAAATGACGTTAATATACCAGATCCGTATCATATACAGCTCTACTTCAAAAATTATTATCAAAAAACAACTGCCGTTCGGTTAACGCTTTTGAGCTTTTGAGCTTTTGTGCTGTATGGCTTTACTGGTTCGTGTCCGAACGATTATTTTGCTGAAGAATACGGCTCGAAATCGCTAACAGAAATAGCGAAAAATTAACTGGACAACAATGTTAAACAAAAGTTCAGACTCTGTAGTTTTCAGGGGAGATAGACTACAATTGACAAATGGAGTCTACCACTGGAGGTAACTTCGACATGGGTAAATATCAGTGTTCAGCATGCGATAAATCTTTCAACAGAAGTGAGCAACTCCTCACGCACACGAGAACACATACAGGAGAAAAACCTTATATTTGCCGTCAATGTGAAAAGGCTTTTGCTGACCATAGTGCCCTTATAAGGCACAAAACAACACATACGGGAGAGAGGCCTTTTAGTTGCGAATACTGTGGTAAAACATTTGTTAGAAGAGAACATGTCCGAGGTCACGTATCAAGAGTACACCCGGAGGGAAAACTTTTTCCTTGTTCTGAATGTGGTAAAGAGTTTAGTTCTGCCACCGGACTCACCAATCATTTAAGAATTCATACCAGAGACAAACTTTTCATTTGCAACGTTTGTAATAGAAGGTTTAATGTGGAGGGTAATGCCAAATCGCACGTAACAACAAAACATCCTGGCATTGATAATGCCGGAATAATCACAACCCCAACAACAACCACAACCACAACCAGGGAGCAACTACCCGATGGAGCCACAGTTCACTGCGTAACCCATGAGACTGTTGTAGCTGACGGCATTATCGAAAAGGTATCTCAGGTACACTCTCGTCATGGCAGCGCGCTTGTAACGGTTCGGGGGTTCAATGGCGGAGAGTCAGTAACGGTTTCGCAAGACGGAAAACCCGCTCTTTCAGCCCTCAGTGAATTACAAGGGCTTGATCTTTTAGCTAGCGTAGCATTGGAGTTTAAGGATTAAGGTCAGACGAGCGTGATTTTCCGTAGCACCTGATTGTTATTACTCTGAGCTCACCTTATAGACGTCAATTTACGTTAATATATCAGATCCGTATCATATACAGCTCTCCCTAGAGATTATTATCAAAAAACAACTGCCGTTCGGTTAACGCTTTTGAGCTTTTGTGCTGTATGGCTTTACTGGTTCGTGTCCCTGAACGACTATTTTGCTGAAGAAAACCGCTCGAAGTGGCTAACAGAAATAGCGAAAAAATAACTGTACAAAAGTGTTAAACAAAAGTGCAAATTTTGTGGTTTTTCATGGGTGATGGGCTACAATTGGCACAGGAGCTCTCCCATTGGAAGGAACTTCGATATGACTAAACATGTGTGCAAATTATGCAATAAAGCTTTTGATAGACGAGGCACACTCCTCATACACATTAGATCACACACAGGAGAAAGACCTTGTGTTTGCACTCAATGTGAAAGTTCTTTTGTTAGCGATAGTAATCTTAAAGCTCACATGATACTTCATACGGGAAAAAAGCGTTATGCTTGCAAGCACTGTGATGAAAAATTTGCTACAAATGAGACTCGCAAAAGACACGAAATAAGAAGACACGGGGGGGTAAAACCTTTTCCTTGTTCTCAATGTGATAAAAAGTTTACAACTGCCTCCGAACGCAAAACTCACTTAAGAATCCATACCGGAGAGAAACCCTACAGTTGTAACATTTGTGGTAAAATGTTTTCTCAATCATCCAATGCCAAAACGCACGTAACAAAACAACATCCTGGCGTTGATGATGCCGGAATAATCACAACCCCAACCACAACCACAACCACAACCACAACCACAACCCCAACCACAACCACAATCAGCGAGCAATTACCCGATGGAACCACAGTTGACTGCGTAACCCATGAGACTGTTGTAGCTGAAGGCATTATCGAAAAGGTATCTCAGTTACATTCTCGTTATGGCAGCGCGCTTGTAACGGTTCGGGAATTCAATGGCGGAGAGTCAGTAACGGTTTCGCAAGATGGAAAACCCGCTCTACAAGGGCTTGATCTTTTAGCTAGCGTGGCATTAGGTACATGACCATTTGCTTTTCAAGTTGGTCTACGAAAAATATAGAGAAATATAGAGCAATGGCACTGACTTAAGGTCGCAGCCCTTGATAATTCAAGGCTTACTCGGAAAGAAGCGACTATAAAAAGTCACAAGAGTAAATATTTCCCTTCCGAGCAAGCCATGAACAAGTATAGCCAAGAGTTCCTATCCCTCGCAGATGATTGCCTTCACCAATTCGCACAGACAGTATACAGTACAATATATAGGACACCCATAAACTTGACTAAGGCTAATTTCGGTCTATTTTTCTTTTGTACTAATAAATCAATACTGCGGACAGTTTTCCCAAGCTGGCGCCATGAGAAGACATCAACGATAATCAGAGAGATTTAAAAGTCTAACTATCCCCAGATGCTTCTCATGGATACCATAGTTAAGACTACGCTGAATACTATGTCCAGTGTCAAAAAGCCTCAGAAGACAGTTATCGCTCAGCTTCTTTCTGCGCTCATTGTCGTGCAAGGGAAAGCCAATTTTCGCGATATGAGTCGATACTCACCGATGAGTGAGAAGCGGTTTCAGCGCTGGTATCCCAAAGTGTTCGATTTCTTTGAGTTCAACCACCTGACGCTTAAAGATCTGTGCCAAAGGGCAACCGTATTGATTGCCGCGCTGGATGCCCGTTTTATGAGCAAAAGCGGCAAACTCACTGATGGACTGGGTATGTTCTGGCGTGGCTGCACAAGCCGTACTGAGTCTGGCCTTGAACTGTCCCTGTTTTGTGTCGTTGAGCTGTTATCCAATACTGCTTTTGCTTTAAAGGCTTTCCAGACGTTAGATCAAACAGGGAAGAGTCGTGTTGACCTTTACGCTGAACAAGTCACAGGCTTGGCCAGACAACTTGCATCTATGGGAATTAGCTATCTTGCCGTTGACGCTTACTATTTCAAAGAAAGGTTTGTCTCTCCAGTTACCGCAACAGGGCTTCAAATTGTTGGTAAGCTGAGGCGCGATGCAGACCTTCTATGGCTCTACACAGGCACCTATTCAGGTCGTGGACGCCCCAAAGTTTACGATGGCAAGGTGTGTTTTGAAAGTGACTTGCGTAGATTCACCTATACCGGTGTGCTGGAAACAGGTGAAGAGGTTTGGGCAGCAGTCGTTTACTCTAAATGTTTAAAACGCCAGATCAGGCTTGTCATGCTGAGAACGCAATGGAAGAAGAAAGTAGGTTTTGCTCTTTTTTACTCAACAGATACAACACTAGAAGCCATGACCCTTGTTAGTTAGTGCCTGCCCGAAAACCCACAAATAATCCGATTCAGGGAGCAGCAGCCAAAATTTTTGGTTAAAATTCAGCCTACTCATTTGTGGGTGCTACTTTTTGGTTAATTTCTGCTCGTTTTGTGAACAACTTTCCGATTTTTGAGCACAGGGCAACCTCACCTGTCCTGTTCTGACCATTTGCCTTTTTTTGGCAACACGGCCCGGTTGAGTAATATTCGGGAACCGTCTGTCGTGGAAAATCCTCGTTTCTTAAATTAGGCTATAAGCCGCTATTTTCAAGTATTTGAGGGTTTTCGGACAGGCACTATTTACCAATCAGTCAGATAGCAGTTTGATAAAATGATCGTTTTGTTAAACGGGCAAAATCTGCACCGAAACAGCCCGAAGCAACTGTAAAATGGTTAATTTTTCCAGTCTGACCATTCAACATCTGGTTTACTCAGCATTAGATAAGCATTTCGTCCTGCCTGTATGAAGTTTTATCACGGTTACGGGCCATGTACCACTTCTGCCTTAAATGTTGCTTTTTGCTACAATGTTGATGTATTGGCAACAATTCTTGAGGAGAAAATTATAATGGCAAGTAAATCGCTCAGACTTGACGCAGAGTTAGTCGATGCAGCAATGCTTACCGGCAAAGTTAAAAAGCGTTCTGCTGCCAAGCAGGTGGAATATTGGGCCAGTCTCGGGAGGGCTGCAAAGGAGAACCCTGATTTACCCATAGACTTCATTGAGGAGCTACTTGAAGCAGAAGAAGAGCGAAAACACGGGCTCCTGGCGGAGTACAATTTTGGCTAAAGCTATCAAGATACTCCAGACAGCAAAGTTTCAGCGTGCAGCTAAGAGACTCAATCAGAACCAAAAAGCTGATTTGGATAAGGCTGTCAAAGCCATCGCTGCTGATCCGAGCATTGGAGATAAGAAGAAAGGAGCTATAAGCCATCTGCAAGTGCATAAGTTTAAAATGGTGAGTCAACTCACCCTGCTGGCTTATTACTTTAATGATGGAGAGCTTGTTCTGGAGCTGGTGTCTTTTGGGTCTCATGAAAACTTCTACAAGAAGTTAGAACGGCAGGTCAAACATTGATCCAGTCACAAGCAAGGGGAAGTGCAGCAAATCCCGAACATTGAGACAGGAGCATGGACATGGAAAACCCATACATAGGTAGTTATCTGAGGCATTAAAAACATTAAAAATGGACACCCTACGGCGCAACTATTTGTGGCTCGTACTGTTCAGGGCTGACATAGCTAAAGTACTGTGTTGCCGTTTTTTATTGTGGTAGCCATTGTTCACCTCAAATAGTCGTTTAACTATGAGAGTGGGGTGTCCAGAAGTAGATCCAGAAGTAGAGTAGCGCATCAGATCAATAGTGTTATTCATGAATTTTTGTATAGAATCTCATTCCCCGAAATAGCGCAAAGATTGGCCAACAATCTTCATCCATATACTCAACTTTCTCATAACTGAAATAGGTTGCAGATAGGGAAAATTTATTACCTGAATCATAAAGTTCAGGCTCATAGCTGTAAAGTAAGCTTGGAGATGTAAGCACTGTGAATTGACAATTTAGAAGGCCAGGATATTTCGACCCAAAACAACTCTGTCCTATCAAACAGGCTCGTACACACATATCATACCTTCCTCCCATAAGAACGAGGCTAGTAATCTCATTTTTTATCAAATAAGGGAGTAAAGGCGGATTTGTCCTCTGTTCAAGCACCCCTGAATCGTGCTTTATGCATGAAAAATCGGGTTCCCCGATAGAGCCATAAATATGCTTTGGGCGTGAATAACTTTCTTCATGCACAACAATAATTTTACACCCTATTTTTTTACAAAAAAGAAGTGTTTCTTCCTGGTTTTGTTTTCTTATACCCCAGTTTTTAACAGTTTCAAATCCAGATTTTTTATCCATTTCGTCAATTACGATTGCTGCTGTATTGGCTTTGTGTTCTGGCTTATGAAACTTAACTATATCTTCAAACAGGGAGCCGTTTATAATCGTCATGGTTAGCACCTGGCAGAGAGAAAAAACTTGGAGAATGATCTGAGAAATTAAAATTAGACATCCGTCTATACAATACAATTTTTTTTGATTGGCGTTGCTATGGGCTGAAATAGAATAAAGTGCTGTGTCGCCGTTTTCTATTGTAGTGGTATCCTTCGAGGTATTCAAACACTGTCTGGCGAGTATTTTTCTGTTCATCAGTGGATCATAGTGAATAGCTTCTTACACAGGCATTGACGCTCAGCAATCAGTTTTTCGGCTCATGATTTGTGTTATCTTGTGTTTAGCCCAGCAGTATTGGCTACCTCTGACGCTATGAAAGTAGCCATTGCTCACCTCAAATAGTCGTCTAACTATAAGAGTGGGGTGTTCAGAAGTAGTGCCTCAGATCAATTTAATATGAGCAGCTTTTAAGGAGCAAGTTTTATCTTTTTTTGAAAAAAAACGGGATCAGTGGCAACAAGCCCGCTATGGCCATTAATACGGCCAGATTTATTAGGACAGGGGAGGGGCTGGCCTGTATCAGGATGCTAATCAACGCTGCGCCTAACATCTGAATACACACCAATAATGCAGAGGCCGTCCCAGCAATATGAGAGAAGCCGGCAATAGCTTTGCCTGTAGTGGCACCAAGGAGCCAGGCAAAACCGGCACTGGCTGCCATGACAGGAATAATAAAGCCCGCAACAGTGACACCGTGCAGCCAGTAACCTGTCAGCATTCCCACAGCACCAACAGTCATCAGTAAACAACCTATTAGAGTGCAGCCATTTTCGCCCAGGGCGTGCATGTAGCGTCCTGCTAAAACTGAGCTAACCATAATGCCTAGCGCATTAGCACCAAAGAGCAGGGAGAAAACAGCCTCACTCAGCCCCAATTGACCTATTAGCAGCTGCGGCGCAAACGACACATAGCTAATGATAAATGCCATGGCGCCCAAGCCGAACAGCGTGTTGATCATAAATTCAGAGTTGGTAAGCAATACTTTATAACTGTCTGCTATGGATAACGAAGGATTCTCAGACTTTGGTGGCTGGGTTTCTGGGAGTTTAAACCAGACAACTACAAAAGCGACGACGGCAAAGGTGGCCATAAACAGAAAGCTCGCCTGCCAGGAAAATACTGTCCCTAAAAACCCGCCAATCATCGGCGCCAATGCTGGTGATATGTTCAGTGCGCCGTTGAGGTAACTGTACGCCTGGGCAGACTCACGGGTGCTAAAGATGTCCCTGACCACGGCAAAAGCAACGGTTGTCGTGCAACAGGCACTGGCTCCCTGAAGGACTCGTGCAATAATCAGCATATTAATAGACTGCGCCATGGCGCCCAGTAATGCCGTTGCACCGTACAAGGCAATGCCGACGAGAACTACTCTACGCCGGCCATACTTATCGATCATTGGGCCGGCAATGAGCTGGCACAGTCCCATACTTAAAATAAACAGGCTCAGGGTGTACTGCACATGATCGGCAGTGGTGTTGAAGTAGTCCTCTATCACCGTAAAGGACGGAAGGAAAATATCGATACCCATGGGACCGAAGATGACCAGCATGACCAAAATAGCCATAAGCTGGGGAAAGTGTAGCTGTTGCAATGGCGCTTACCGACATGAAAAAAGACAATGGATATAATTTATCGTCTCATCATATTCTTATAACTGTTTGAAATAAAATAATTTATATTTAGATTCATTAACTTTTTTGCGAAAACTGTTTTTAGAACTTACGCATTGACAGCAGGTTGAAAAAACTGCTAAGTAGTGCCTGTCCGAAAACCCTCAAACACTTGAAAATAGCGGCTTATAGCCTAATTTAAGAAACGAGGATTTTCCACGACAGACGGTTCCCGAATTTATGCGACAGACCATTAATCCACAAATGCACCCTGGCGAGGTTGATATCTCTGCCATTACATTCAATCTCAGGTCAAGGGATGACATTCCCCGCTTGCTCCTGGCATTGCAATATATCTGGACAAATATAGAGTTGAGGAATCAGGTTTTTCACGTGCTTGAGGGGATGATAACTACCGACCAAGGTAACGGGCGTCCCGGAATGGATCTCTGGAGGGTGTTGGTTTTTGGCACCTTGCGGCTGGTCATTAACTGCGACTACGACCGGCTTCTTGAGCTGGCTAACGAGCATGGAACTCTCCGAAAGATGCTAGGCCATGGGCCTTACTGTGAACACCAGTACAAACTGCAAACCCTGCAAGACAACATCTCGTTGTTCACACCGGAAATTCTGGACCAGATCAATCAGATCGTCGTCAATGCTGGCCATGAATTGGTAAAAAAAAAGAAGAGCGGCTATGCGCCCGCGCTGACTCGTTCGTCGTAAAAACCAATGTTCACTTTCCGACGGATATCAACCTGCTCAGGGATGCTATTTGCAAGTTGATAGAGTGGGCAACCACTTTGTCTTCGGAGCAGCATGAAAGCCTGTGGCGGCAGAGCCGCTATTTGCAGGAGCAGCATAAGAAGCGATTTCACAAAGCCCGCAACCTGAAACGATCCACCTCGGCCAACGAGGCGCTTCGGGATGTCCGGCAGAATGATATTGAAGCTGCCCATGCCGACTATGTTGCCTACAGTCAGAAGCTTATTAGCAAGGCAGAAGTCACCTTAAAGCTCCTGAGAGCACGTACGCCAGGGGACTTGCGGCTAAAAGAACTGGAACGTTGGGTAAAAGATTCAGACTACCAGTGTCAGCTGATTGTCCGTCGTGTATTGAATCATGAAAGTATCCCTCATAATGAGAAGGTTTTTTCTTTATTCGAACGTCATACTGAATGGATCAGCAAAGGTAAGGCTGGCACCCCCGTGGAACTTGGCCTCAGAGTCTGCGTATTGCAGGATCAGTTTGGCTTTACCCTGCATCATCTGGTCATGGAAAAACAGACGGACGACCAAATGACTGTACCTATTGCGGAAGGTGCCAAACAGCGATTTCCCCAGGTATCACAAGTCAGTTATGACCGGGGTTTCTGGTCAAAAGAAAATCTTGAAAAACTGGAAGAATTACTCGACCGGACAGTGTTGCCCAAAAAGGGCAAATGGTCAGAACAGGACAGGCTCCGTGAGCGACACCCGGAGTTTATCAGAGCAAAAAGGAAGCACTCCGCTGTAAAATCTGATATTAATGCCCTCGAACGACATGGGCTGGACCGATGCCCGGATACTGGCATTGATGGCTTCCGTCGTTATGTGTCGCTGGCAGTTTTGGGTACGAATCTGTATCGATTGGGTACCTTGCTGCAAAAGCAGGCAGCCCAGACAAGTAAAAAAGCGGCCTGAAAAGAGAAACGGGCTTGTTGGCAACCAGGTTCACCTTTGGGTGAGGTTGCCCTGTGCTCAAAAATCGGAAAGTTGTTCACAAAATGAGCAAAAATTAACCAAAAAGTAGCACCCACAAATGAGTAGGCTGAATTTTAACCAAAAATTTTGGCTGCTGCTCCCTGAATCGGATTATTTGTGGGTTTTCGGGCAGACACTAATTATAAAGAAATGCTATATACAGAGCACGATGTGAGGAACAGTTATGCTATCACCAATGACAACAAAAGCAGCAGTCAGCCTGTTGCTGGTATTGTTGCCCTTGCCATTTTTTTCAGGCTGCGCTTTCTATCCCAACTATCCCAACTATTCCAACACGCCATCACCTCTTAAAGTAGTCGAAGCCAGGGATTGGTTGGGTATTGCGCCAGCGGCTACCTTCAATTTGCGGTATTATGCTATTAAACAGGATAAACGCTATGTAGAAAAGGTGATCCCTTACTTTCATGCAAGGGGGGTAAAAGACAGGTCAACCATAGACCATCTGGTAGCGCTTGACTTGCGAGCCATTGATCAGGCATTGACACTGCTTTTTGCCCGGCCTCACTCTGAGGTGATTAAACGCCTTGTTCAAAATGATATTCCAGGTATGCGGCTGGAAGCGCACCGTATTGATCATGTGGGTAGAGAGCTTTTTGGCCCTATGGATGTGTACTTGCAAATATTGTCTGAACAGTCTGCCAAACTGGGCTTGCGTCATGACAAATATCCACCAGGCAAAGGCGTTACCAAAGAGGGAAACCTGATATTCCCGTCCGTACAAGTGGTTGAAGTTTTCCGTAAGACGGATCCTCAGGTTGTTGGCGTCACCATCGGCAGAATTTTTTTCACTGTTAATGGTGACCCCGCTACAAAAGCGGGTCTTGAGCTGTTTCAGGCATCCGCGCTCAATAACCAGAATCCGCAATCCATTGAGGCAACCCTGCAAAGGCAGGCCAGTTTATTCATGACTGCCAGCGAGATGGCTTTGCTACAAAAAAAGGGGGAAGCCTCTGTACAACGTCTTCCCGAACCTGTTGCTCACCTGGCCATAGCGCTACCGAACTCAAAGCAGGTATATGCTATTCATAACAGGCTGGGAAAGGCGCAATCAAAGACGATGAAACTCTATGGGGCTCAGGTGGCCTATAACCCCGGAGATAACAGCACTAACACCAAGTTCGCCTTGAGAGACAACTACCCGAGAGCCCCGTTCAACCGCATCATTGAGTTGATCAGTTATAAATAGCCATTGATGGGTAGCAGGCGGTTTTGGCGGCCTGTTTTGGCTATTGGTTGAGAAAAAACGATGGTTAGTGCTGTTAAGCGCTAGTACCCATACAGTCGTCATTCCCGCGAAGGCGGGAATCTACCAGAAAATGGACTCCCGTCTTCGCAGGAGTGACCAAAGTGATGGTTGTATGTCTATTAACGCTTGTTTGCACTAGACATTCTGTCTACAAACAACATCGCGAATCCCTGAGCATAATGTATTCAGGTCATCAGGGCTGATAATGTAGGGAGGCATCACATAGACCAGCTTACCAAAGGGGCGTACCCAAATGCCCCGTTTGACAAATTCTGGTTGGATTTGCTGCATATCAACGGCTTTTTTCATCTCCACCACACCAATAGCGCCCAATACCCGTACATCGGCAACTGTTGGCATACTGGCACACGGCATTAACCCTTCTGTCAACATTTGCTCAATCATTTGAACCTGTGAACGCCAGTGCCCTTCCTGAAGAATGTCCAGACTGGCAGTGGCTACAGCGCAGGCCAGTGGGTTAGCCATAAAGGTAGGCCCATGCATGAACGGGCCTTGCTCAGAAATAGTTGTACTAACGTGCTCTGAACAAAGAGTCGCCGCCAGGGTCATGTAGCCCCCTGTTAACGCTTTACCGACACACATAATATCGGGGATGACATTCGCGTGTTCCAGTGCAAATAATTGACCCGTGCGTCCAAACCCTGTGGCAATTTCATCATGAATCAGTAAGACACCATACTGATCACATAATGCCCTCAGTTTGACCAGATAGTCAGGTGAATAAAAGTACATTCCACCAGCGCCCTGAACCACGGGTTCAATAATGACAGCGGCAATGGTTTGGTGGTGATCGGCCAGAAACGTCCGCGCTTCATAAAGATGCTGGTCTTCACAGGACTCACCAAAACGGCAGCCGGGGCGATGGACAAAATGATGCTGAGGAAGAATGCCCGAAAACCAGTGGTGCATCCCATTTTCCGGGTCACACACTGACATTGCGCCGGATGTATCACCGAAATACCCCCCACGCACGGTTAGCATCTTTCGCTTACGGGGTTGCTTCCTCGCCTGCCAGTATTGCATGGCCATTTTAATGGCTACTTCCACAGCAACAGAGCCTGAATCGGCAAAAAACACGGTATTCAATGGCTCAGGTGTCATAGCTACCAGCTGACGCGCCAGGGTAATGCCGGGCTTGTGGGTTAACCCGCCAAACATTACATGGGAGAATTGGTCCACCTGTGTCTTTAGGGCAGCATTCAACCGGGGGTGGTTGTAACCATGAACCGTGCACCACCAGGAAGACATACCGTCAATCAAGGCGCGACCATCACTGAGGGTTAACCGGACTCCTTCACCACCAATAACAGGGTACATGGGAGGACGATTCACCGTAGCAGTATAAGGATGCCATATATGGGTGCTATCAAAATCAAGATCTTGTTGTGTTATTTCTGTGCTCAATAACCGTTCCTCACGCCAGGAGCCTGTCGGACTTATGCTTTCGAGCATAAAATTCAGTAGGGCGAGTCAGAATTTTCTGGATTTTAGGCCGAAATTGTCTTAGGTTCGACAGGTTCCCGGGATATCATGGGCTGTTGGTCATACCCTACACCAAAAAAGCCTTTCTTTCTCTTACCGCAATTATTTAGACCCGTTTATGGCACGCCGAAGTGGTAAGTACATGACCAAATGAAAACATATATTTTCTTTCTGGCAGGCCTTGCAAGGCCTGTAGACCAACTTGAAAAGCAAATGGTCATGTACTTAGCAGGGCTTTTAAGACTGCTTTTTATAATAGAAATCAAAGAAAAAAACAAAGGGCATTTTCAAGGGCGGGAAAGAGGCGTAGAATGCCTCATCCTTTCACTCAGTTTTTTTATGATTATGGCATCACTATTTGTCAACCATCTGACAACGCTGGATTTTAGTTACCTTTGCCCAAAGCGCGGTTTGGTTGGTGAGACCTGGATTGTGGATGTTATCTTAACCGGTGATCTGAATGAAGAGGGGATGGTCTTTGACTTTGGTCATGTCAAAAAGCAGGTAAAGGCCTGGATCGATCATCTGGCTGATCACCGATTGTTAGTGCCATTATCCCATGACAAACTGCACTGCACTGGCGAGAATGGTTATCTCACTGTTCGCCTTACAACAGATGAGGGTGGGCTGATTGAATGCAAAGCGCCTGAACAAGCCATTTTGACTGTTGCTGCTGATGAAATCACACCTGCCAACCTTAAGCCAATTCTGGAAAGCCGTGTTATGGCAGAGCTTCCCGATAATCTGTCAGGTATCCAATTGACTCTGTCCCCTGAGGTTATTGACGGGGCTTATTATCACTACAGCCATGGGCTTAAGAAGCACCAGGGTGATTGCCAGCGCATTGCTCACGGCCATCGCTCAGCAATCAATATTACTGTCAACGGGCAGAGAAACCCGTTACTGGAAAGTGACTGGGCAGCTTTATGGAAAGATATTTACATTGGTAGCGAAGAAGACTTGCTGACCACGGAGACTATCCATGGGCAGGAGCACCTGACGTTTGGATACACGGCTAAACAAGGGGATTTTGAGCTGACGATTCCCAAAAAATGCGCCTGCGTGATCCAAAGTGACACTACTGTTGAGCTTTTAGTGAAGCACATTGCTGAAACACTCGCTGCTCAACATCCCGGGCAAATTGTTCAGGTCATCGCCTATGAAGGCTTTAATAAAGGGGCTATTGCTGAAGCATGCTGTTAAGCTACCCCGGAACCTTCTCTCCACACCTTGTGGCAAAAAGGCCGCAAAAAGCTTGCCGAATGTGGCAGTGGGCTAAACCTGAATTCAGGGGCAATTTTTTACGTGCTTTCCTTTTTTGCAGGGCTATAATGGCGATTCATAACAAAAAAAGGAAGTATAAAAATGTTGTATTTTTTGGATTTTCAAGTTGAGTACCCGACTGAAATGTCACAAAAAGAATTGTTCAGTGTATGGGCAGAGGAAGCAGATACAGCGCTATCTGCAAAAGCAGGAGGAACGGTTGTTGATCTGTGGAAATGTGTAGGCGAGAGAAAGGTACTCTGTGTCGTCGAGGTAGGAAGTCCCGATGATCTCGATAGAATTTTATTTGACCTCCCGATTATGAAAAAGCATGGCCAGCATGTTCAGGTAAAAGTAACAGCTCTGCGTAAGTATGAAGATTTCGCTAATGATGTGAGAGAACGGCTACAAGAAAGCTTTTGAACCTTTATCTCAAACTGCGCCGGGGTGGCGCAGTCACACCGGCTCCCAGGAAACTGTTTTTAAAAAATGTTATAACACATTTTACTTGGGTACCTGGTTAATATTTATTCTCCCTGAACGTACTGTGAAAGTAGTGTATCCATTTTCTTCTAATATATCAGCCCCAGCCTCTTCTGGATCATTCTCTATATCACACAAATAGATGAAATTAGTACGATTAGTTGAGATTTTTTCATGAAGTTTAAAAACAATTCGGTCATGTGAATAATTTCCGTCGTGACTGTCGATAAATCTGGAAATGCTGCTAATCTCGGTAATGTTAGATTCAAGATCGGATGACTTTATTACCAAAACCTGATCTGTATTACCTTTAGATAATATATGAGAGATTACCATGACAGCATTTTCATTATTGATATTTCCGTAAAAAATAAAAGTCGCAAGAAAGCTGCCTTCAGTATTTACGTGTATAACTTTACTTCTATTTTTATTTTTTTTTGAAAGACCGTAATTAAAAAAAAACTGATTAAGTGAGTGGTTGTTACTTGATTGATAAACTTTACAGTGTAAAAAATCATTTATCTCAGTGGATATACTATTTATCTCATCGTGTATCATTTTTACTTGTTTCGGTGCCCAGTCCTTATTTAGCATACTGGAACTGGACATACAATTGGCGATAGCACTCAATGCCTCAGCTTCAACTTGTTGGTTGCTCAATATTGATGGTTCAATTGATGGTTCATAAAAACAAGCATATTCCTCACCTCCTGCAGCGCTGCACTGGTGAGAGAAAAGAAACAGCAAAAAAAGTAACAAGACTGGCATGGTTATTAACAAGGAATAACTACGGACTCTTAACACTTATAACCGCAGATACTCCTTTCCTCCTTAATGGGTTGTGTTGGTTGAAATACTATTTTTTATTCGCACATCATCAAAACTAAAACGTTTGCTCCAGACCAACTCTGGTGGAAGTACCAGGAGCCTGTCGGACTTAAGATAATTTCGGCCTAAAATCCAGAAAGTGCGAGAAAGGCGGACTGGACAGCATTAATCATTTACTGATCGCGAACAGATCATTACGAGCTATGCCACCAGAATGTGCTTCAGCAAAGAGTATAGTTACTGAAAAAAAATCGCATGAATTTTAAAATTGCACATCACGCGTCTGTGATAGTTATTGGTAATAAGCTGAAGAGTCAGTGGCTTGATAAGCATATAGTCACTGAAAAAAATTGCATCAATTGTCAATCATCAATCTGTGATACTTTTGGTAAAATCTGGCGGATCAGTGGATTGAGAAACCGCTGACCTTGCTACCAACGATCAAATGGCAACAAATCATTTAACTGCAATGCGGCATTTTAATACCAATCGCCTTTTCTAAGACGGCTTCTAACGACCGTAAGAACTGGCAAACTGGACAGCGGACAGTAGAAATGACCAGTAACGCCTGCTTGAAAGGAGCCGCAACGCACCGCTGGCATTCAGCTTGTCAGGGCAATAACAGGTTATTGGTGCTACAAAGGAGCATCAGGATCATGCCGCCACTTTGCGAATTGGTAATCGTGATGATCGAGTATTTCGGTGAGACCGAGTAATCCCGGTGGAGGGCTTGTTGGGTGCTCTGTCTCTGAAACAGCGCCTGAGTCTTGTGCAATCGTTGTTGTTGATATGGGATACGGGTGAGCGGCGGATGCGCTTGTGGCTGTGGATGGTCCTGTGGCTGTGGATGATCCTGTGGCTGTGCTAGTGGTACTCGTTTGCGTTACAACGACGTTTCCATGGGTAGACGTTATCTGTGATACAGCAACGACGATCCCCGTTTCTGATGAGCTTGACGTATGAGTGATACAGCTAATCGAGCCAGTACCAGGGAGTTCTTGTCTATTAATGGATACTTGATGCTTCTGGTGGCCGGGGTGGTTATCGGTCAAATGTTGATTGTAGAGGGTCGCAAGCCTGAACTTTGAGGGACAGACAGGGCAATAAAGATAGGCTGTGCCACTGTCATGGTGTTTTTTGTGTCTTCTCAGAGTATTAGCATCTACAAAGGCGCCACCACAGAGGTCACATTTAAAGGGCCGTTCTGTTGAGTGCCTGCTTAACAGGTGAGCCCTGAGCTGATCACCTCGGAGAAAACCCTTCCCACAGTTATCGCATTTAAAGGGCATGTTTCCGGTATGCCTTAGTACGTGCCTGGAGAGATCACGTTGGTGGGAAAATTTTTTCTGGCAGGTATCGCATTTAAAGGGCTTTTCTCCCGTATGGGTTCGCATGTGGTCAATTAATTTACTTTGCGACGAAAGCTGCTTTCCACATTCTTGACAGATATGCATAGAGTCCTCTGTTCTGCTGAGTATAGGGCGTTTCATTTAATCGCAACGCAGCGGTTGACCGCTTTTAACTTGCCAGGGGCCATACTCCTTTGGGGAAAATAGCGTTCAACTGATGAATTTACCCTTAAAGTATAGTACGAGTCTCAGTTCAGACTTAGTATCAGGTCGTTGGGATCACTTGGGAGCATCAGGAGTCCTCTCGCCACTTTGCGAAATCCAGGTCGTGTTCATCGAGTATTTCGTTAAGGCTGAATAATTTGGGTAAGGAACCCGTATTTGTTGGGTGCTCAGTCACTGAAACAGCGCCTGAGTCTTGTACGATCGTTGTTGTTGATATGGGATACGGGTGAGCGTTGGATGTGTCCGTGTCCGTGTCCGTGTCCGTGCCCGTCGTTCTCGTTTCAGTTAAAACCATTTTTCCACGGCGAGAAGTTATCTGTGATACGGCGGTGACTATACCCATTTCTGACTCTGACGTATGAGTGACACAGCTAATCGGGCCAGCATCACTGTCTTCCTGGTTACTAATGGATAATTGGCGCCCCTGGTCAGGGTGGTTATCCTTTAAGTGTTTCCTGTAGTAATTTTCGAGCCTGAATGTTTTCGGACAGGCAGGGCAATAAAAAAGGACTCTGCCACTGGCATGACCTCTTTCGTGTCTTTTGAGAGCAGTAACATTTGGAAAGGCGCCACCACAGAGGTCACATTTAAAGGGCCGTTCTCCTGAGTGTTGGCTTGCCATGTGATTGTTGAGTCGATCACCTCGGACAAAACCCTTGCCACAGTTATCGCATTTAAAGGGCATGTTGTCAGTATGGATTAGTCCGTGCTTGATGAGGTCGGATTTACGGGCAAACCTTTTCTCGCAGACATCGCATTTAAAGCGTTTTTCTCCGCTGTGGACGCTGGAGTAATACAATAAGTGCAACAGGCTAAAACTTGAGATGTGAGACAGCTGTCAGTAGATTTCTAAGTTGTCACACTTTGAAATGGAAGCCTGGAA
>NZ_JAVLSP010000029.1:0-39999 GCF_031528575.1 Candidatus Sororendozoicomonas aggregata | reverse complement strand
TGGTGAAATATTGGAATCAAGAGGCTTTTAACTCAGAAATATAGGCGCCGTCTAATGGCGGAAACGTCGCATGGGGATGCTCAGGTAAATAGTCATTGGTATAACAAGCCTGAGTGTTAATGGTTTCATCAGTAATTGTCAGCTGCCGTGCATAAAGACCGACTTTTTCCCAGTCTCTGTCAACATTCACCAAATCTCTGGAGAAATATGGCAGACAACTGACATAGATTTTTTTAAAGGTCTCCGTCCTCAGCCTTGGAATATGCTCGCATAGCAGATCATAGGCTTTTTCCGGGTGCTCCAGTGTCCAATGCATGCCCCTGAGGGTAGCTTTCATGAAACGTTTAATGGTGTCTTTATTTGCTGCCAGAAATGTCTCATTGACCAGAAAGAGCACCGAGCAAAAACAGCAGCACCCCAGCCCCGCCAGCTCATCCACCCGAAGTATACCCGCTTCCTGACCACTGACATGCTCAAGTTCTACTTTCTGAAAACAGCCAATACCCATACCGGCATCCACTTTTTTCTGCAAAATAGCGTCGGTAATATTCATGCCGACACGTACGGTTTCATAGTCATGGGCTTCAATTCCCGCCCGACGGGCAAGGTCGTCAATAATGATTTTGCCGAAGTGACCAATGTAACCCAGTTTTTTTCCACGGATATCATCGAAGTGTTTAATTCCGCTGGATTTAAGAAAGATCAGCCCAGTGGGTGGCTCGTGAAACAACGTACCAACAGAAACCACGTTATAGCCTTTGGCTCTGGCAGCATAGGTATGAATCATTGCCTTAAGGGCAATATCCACTTTGTTTTGACCAATTAAATCCGTGACATCCGAAGGGTCTGTGGTTTCGACAATGGCGGGGGACAACCCTTCCTCTTCATAAAAACCGAGATGATGCGCCATAAAAACCGGCGTGTGGTAAGGGTTGGCATACCAGTTGAGCAAGAGAGACAGCCTTGGTGCTGTTGAAGAGACCATCAGTGAATCCTCACGATTGTTGAATGGCAAATAAACAACGTGACGCACCTATGCCCGCAAACTATGCCCGCAAACTCTGCCCGCAAAGAGCAGCCGTCATTACGAGATGATCAAAAAGCGACGATCATCACCGCTCAATGGAAAGACTGGCAGATTGTGACAATTCCTACACCGGTACTAACCGGATCAGGTTCAACAGGTATAATCTCAGCCTGAAAGAAGATAGAAGACAGGCACCCTACGCCACTGAGGCCTGATTGTCAGTGAAGTAACCACAACACATCAGGCTTTGCTGAAAAGATTATAGGGAGAATTCCCTATTAGTCCAGTAGCTTTGGGCAAACAAAAAAAGTACTGTGGATCAGTGCCACCGCGTGTTTAGTTTGACATCCTCCCCGACGTGAAGAGGGTGTCGCGAAAGTCCGAAACCGTCACCCTGTACAGGGATTGTACAGGAACCAGACGCCAGGGAGGGCAGTCTACCCCTTGGTATCACGCGGGTTGAGCGCTTCACCTCCCTGTGAGATAGATCCCGTATATTCCCTATACGGGATGACGCCGGAACGCATTGAGGCTTTTGCGACACCCTCTAAAAATACGGGGTTTTACGCGCTTTCGATAACCGTGTGAACTATAGCAGCACTCCCCGGAATTTCCCCCCCTGCCACAAACTCAAAAAAGCGGTGGCAAAGGGTCTCATAAACTACACTTTACTGAGGCTGAACTTGCTTAACAAATCACGGAGTTATGTATGCCAAAAGTTTATCCCTGTGATCAATGTGATAAGACTTTTCCTTCTCCAACAAGATTAAAAGAGCATAAACGAGCTCATACCGGAGTAAAACCCTTCACATGTAATGTCTGTCAACGATGTTTTACCCGATTGACTACCCTCACTAACCATATGCGAACCCATACCGGGGAAAAGCCCTTTTCATGCGATGTCTGTGGTAAACGCTTTACGACAAGCGGTAACCGAAATTCACACCGACGGATCCATACCAATGAAAGATCCTTTGTCTGTACTATCTGTAATAAAAGTTTTAGAACTAAAGCTCATCTCGAGCGTCACCAGGATGCACATCGCAGAGGGAGTGGACGTTTTGATTGCCCTGTCTGTGATTCAAAGTTTTTCAGGCTTGAGAGGACCTACGAGAAACACATGAGCGAAAAACACCCTGACTACCACAAGCCTGAATTGATCACTAGTACACAGCAACTTGAAGGTATTGGCCCGGTCCACTCTGTCACCCACAGATCAGTGGCAGAAACGACGGGTGACGTCACTTATGTCTCACAGGTAGCGTCCCCTGTTGGAAGCGCCGTTCTTACCCGAAGAGAAACAGCCACGGTAACAATAGCAACCGTTTCACAAGACTCGGGAGCTTCTTTTACACTGGTTGAACGATTAAACACTGCCGACCCCAGAATTGTATCCACGGATTTCGACGAATTAATGGAGGAAGACTTGAAAACCCTTGCTTCATGGCGAACAGAACCCCTCAAGTTTTGATTAGTGGCTGGTCAATTATTTATTTCAATGGGATTGACCTTGCTTATCTTCTTTCATCCGTTGTACCGTCAATACCCATCCCGGCATCCACTTTTTTCTGTAAAATGGCATCGGTAATATTCATGCCGACCCGACAGGCACGGCTTCATAGTCATGGGCTTCAATTCCCACCCGACGGGCAAGGTCGTCATCACCAACGTCCACGGGTTGGACCAAAGCCCTGTCGCCGACAAGTATAAAGACTAGTCAGCATTGTCCTCAACCAGGATATAGCCGCGGTTTTCGTTGGTATCAAAGGTATTCATCGCCTTAATAAGATCTGCGCTTTTAACCCAAACCCAACGAGCCCTGTTGGGATTCACATCCATTATTAAAAATGAGTCTGACTCTTCGTCGTAAGCACCTACAGGAGACAAATGCCCCCCACCTTTTTGCCCCAATTCAGCTCTTTTATAGTTGATTGCGATGAAATCATGGGGAGTTTTGAGGTTATTTTTAAGCTCATTGATAATATGATCAAGCTTTGACTCATCTGTAACAATTCTAAGGGTCGTTTTCAGACCATGACCAGCGAGAAATTCAGAAAATTGCCTCACCTGAAATCCAACATCTTTTTTTCCATTTTTATCTGGCTTGCCCATTACTTCATGGAAAGTCTTAACACCTTTTGCCTGAAAAATATTTCTTTGGGTGTAACGGTTAAAAAATGGATCTATGCCAGGGTTTAAATATTTTTTTTCATGGTTAGTGAGGACACTATGATCCTTGGGAATAACAACACCTTTTTTCCTCAGTCTTAAGCTGTTTAGAATAATGGTCGCTGTTGAGGGTCCACAAAACAACCCGTTTGATTGAGCCTCAAAGTGATTAGCCAGCGTATAAAAATCTACCTTGAATTTTGAGCGCTCAAATCTTTTTATCCCTTCCGGCTCATTAAAGGGAACAAGCTCCTGGGCCAGGGCTGCCGTCGAAGTTATCAAAAATAAGAAAAGTATTTTCATGGTATTATTTTAAGAACAGTTTTTTGAATCTGCAACTAGCCCGGATATTTCATAAACATGCTCCTGGCATTTTCAGCAAATCCTGAATCTCTGTGATACCCTGATGGTGTGGACTTATTAACGCCCTGGGACTATTGATGGATTACCTGAAAAAAATTACGGCCACTCGCCCGGTGAGCCGTTCTGTTCAGTCACCCCTTTCATTACTGGAAGAAACAGAAAGCAACAGGGGACGGATTATCCAGTCTGCTGCCCTGCGGCGTTTACAACAAAAAACACAGGTTTACCCCTTGGAAACTAATGCGGCAGTACGTAGCCGGTTGACCCACTCCCTTGAAGTTCAACAAACAGGTCGCTACCTGGCGCAAACGATTCTTTCCCAACTGCAAAACAGTCCCCAATCAGATACTTTTCATCTGAAAGACCTGGAAACCCCGTTTATCAATCTGGTAGAAATGGCCTGCCTTCTGCACGATGTAGGAAACCCTCCCTTTGGGCACTTTGGTGAAGCAAGCATCAGCCAGTGGTTGTCCGTCCATGCCGCCGGGTGTCACCAACAGGCATTGAAAAACCAGCCGGGGCATTCATCGTTGTTTACCCATACACTGTTGCCGGATCTATGCACTTTTGAAGGGAACGCCCAAGGCTTGCGCATTGTTTCCAGCCTGCACAATTTGAACCTGACATACTCCCAGATCGCTGCATTCATAAAGTACACTCGCCCTCCCAGCAAAGAGGCTCCTGGTGTTGATGATCCCTTCTACTACCGACAAAAAAAGCCCGGCTTTTTTTACAGTGAACAAGCACTGGTAACATCAACGTGGAAGGCCTTGGCTGTGGACGAAGGCTGTCGCTTTCCCTTGGTGTATATAATGGAAGCGGCCGATGACATTGCTTATTGTATTGCTGATCTTGAAGATGCCGTTGATAAAGGTATTCTTTCATTGCAAGCATTACAAGACCGACTTACCTGCGTATGGCAGGAGCTTAACACAACAGAAGATGATTACCTGATACGCATTATCAGCCATGCAAATACTGCCAGTGATGGTGGCTTTATCAGGCGTCTACGGACCCGGCTGGTGAAAGAGTTAGTGAACTATGCCGCAGACCGTTACCTCAGCCAGCACCAGGCAGTGTTTGACGGTATTTTGGATGAGCCTCTGATTAATGGCGGCTCAAGGCAACACCTGGCGCTGAAAACGTTAAAAACCGTTGCTATCAGACATGTGTTTAACAACCTTGAAAAAGAAACGCCTGAACTAAGAGGTCATGCGGCATTGGTGGGGCTACTGACCATTTATCGGCCATTGCTACTATTGTCACGGGCTGATTTTGAAGCCATTGCTTATCAGGATGTTGGTGCCTGCTTTATTGAACAACGGTTGTTCCATCGATTGCCGAAAAAATACAAAGCGGCTTATTGCTCAGCAGTAACCCTTTTGTCTGAAACCAGCCTTTGTGACAGTGAGAAAAATGACCTTGAATGGTATTACCGGGCACGGCTTGTCATTGATTACATTTCCGGGATGACCGATCATTTTGTGGTGAATGAATACCAGCGACTTTCTGCCATGTGACTTTCAACAGTGGTATTGGGCGTTGTTAGCATAAGCGTGTAAACTCAGCCGCCACTGTAACGGTTTGGCTCTTGGAGCCTGTCGGACTTATGCTTTCGAGCATAAAATGCTGGACGCGCTTTCTCGCGCTTTCTGGATTTCAGGCCGAAATTGTCTTAAGTCCGACAGGCTCCCTGGCAAGCATAAAAGATTCACACCCTGACTACAGCAACCATTCTGGCTGTTTAGTGACAGTCTTTATTAATTTTGCAAACCAGTCAGCACCTGATTGTTCAAAATAATTTTTAGCACACTCATATCCCAACTCAAAAATATTCTCAAGCTCATCGTTTTTCACAATAAACAGACCGTATTTATCAATTTCTTCTGGTTCGAGAACAACATCAGGCAGTGCCAGTTCATCAGCAATTTTCGATAAAGTCAAAATCTCGTAGATGCGCTCCAATAAAGCCATGGAATTTTTAAAAGGCTTGCTGCCATCCAGTGTCCTTACCGGGCTTAAGTGCATACCAATATGAAAGCGGCACCGGCTTCTTATTAGTGCTGCCGGAAAGTTATTAATGATTCCCCCATCAGCAATCAGGTCTCCCTGCCACTCAACAGGGGTAAATACCCCTGGAAAAGCAACGGCCCCAAGTAACGGATGAATCAAGGAACCTGAGTCAAAGACCCTTATATCAGGTGCACGCAAATCTGTTGCGATAAATGTCAAGGGCTTTTGCAACGCGTCAAAAGAGTCCTCTGGAAACATCGGAGTCAAATAAGGCCGTATTTTCTCTGTTTGTAAAAGACCCAGTTTAGAAAATGACAGGTTCTGAAAGCTGAACAGTTTATGTTTCAGGAAAAATTCAAGGATATGTACAGGCTTTTGTCCACCAGCATAAAGGGCACCGACCAGAGCGCCGGCACTGGTACCGGAAATAATATCAGGTGCAACGCCATGCTCCGCAAGGTATTGCAGCAAACCAATATGTGCTACACATTTTGCGCCACCGCCAGACAGTGTCAACCCTAAACTTACAACAGGTGCCTGATGACTGACCGTTGAATTCATTCTTTCAAACCCTTGACTATTTATACCAATGGCCTTTTCTGACCACCGTAATGAACAATGGTAAGCCAAACATCAGAATAAGGCGAAATGCCAAATAATAGCCAGCTATCGCAAGGAATTTTAACGCAGGGCTGGCGTTCAAACTGTCAGTACAATCGTTAGCAGCGCCAATGGTACTTTTTAACCATAGCCAAGGGTGGGTGGCAGCCAGTAAGTGAGGTCCCAGGAGCCTGTCGGACTTAAGACAATTTCGGCCTGAAATCCAGAAAGCGCGGCCAGGAGTACGGAAATAGTTCGAGACCGGGATGAACGAATACCGCCAAAGCCGCTACAAAGTAGCCGTTTGAAAGGCGACGAGTATATTCCATTGCAATGGGCAAACCTGACCTTAACATACATAAAAAAACAGCCAAAAAGCTGTTTTTTTATGTCTTAGAAGCAGTCTTAAAAATCTGCCCGTAGCGAGGACTGCGAGAAATGGAGAATAAAAAGTCGCTTTTGTGAGGAGAATAGCGGGACTATTTGACGAACAAAAGCGGCTTTTTAGACCCATTTATCGTAGCCGCAGTAGGAGCATGACTTTTAAGACTGCTTCTTAAGCTCGACAGGCTCCTTAAAAGCTGTTCACAATGCTCTGTCAATAAGGATTATTCATGCTGTTAGTCATCTCACCTGCCAAGTCACTGGACTATGAGACACCTGCCACCACCGGTGAACACACAGTGCCGGATTTTATGGATCAGTCACAGCAGTTGGTCAAGGGGCTGAAGAAGCTCTCACCGGCGGCGATCAGTGAGCTGATGGGCGTGAGTGACAAGCTGGCTCAGCTTAATACCGCTCGTTACCAGAGCTGGTCGCACACGGCTACTGTGGAGAACGCCAAACAGGCCGTGTTGGCTTTTACCGGCGATGTGTATGTGGGGCTTGATGCCACCCGCTTGAACAAAGCCCAGCTCAGCTTTTCCCAAAAACACCTGCGTATTCTTTCCGGGCTTTACGGGGTATTGCGCCCACTGGACTTAATGCAGCCTTATCGCCTGGAAATGGGAACGAAGTTTGCCAATAGCCGTGGCAAAGACCTGTATGCTTTTTGGGGTGAGCAGATTACCGATAAACTCAATGACGAACTGGCAGGCCATAACAGTCAGGCAGTCATTAACCTGGCGTCTAATGAGTACTTTAAAGCGGTCAAACCTCAACGCCTCCAGGGCGAAGTCATTACGCCCGTGTTTAAAGACTTAAAAAACGGGCAGTACAAAATCATCAGTTTCTATGCCAAAAAAGCCCGGGGGCTGATGTGTCGGTATGCCATTGATAACAAAATTACCCAGCCTGAACGGCTGAAAGGTTTTGATTATGGCGGGTATGCCTACAACGAAGGGTTATCCTCGGGCAACCAGTGGGTGTTTACCCGGGATTCCCGGGATTAAGAGGAGAGGTTATCGCGGCACCGTCATCCATTGCAGGATGACGAAACACTGGATTTTATCACAACATAACCAGAGACCGCGTTAAAAACGATAAGTGACCTGCCCTGAAAGCACCCAGGTGTTCTGGTGTTTATAATCACCTGTGAATCTGCCACCTTCAGGGTCGACTGTCTCGTCAGGCTTATAGGCTTTCTGATCCACTGTACCATCTTTCATCATAAGATAAGCGGCGGCAAAGTCGATGGATAAATCCTGTGAGGCATTCCAGCGTGCGCCAGCGGTGAACCAGTTCCGGTCATTATCAGGGACGCGCACGGTGCGCTTATGGTCTGAGGTGGGGGTTTGTTCATACATATAACCCGCCCGTAAGGTCCAGTCATCAGTAAGGTGATAAGCCGTACCCAAAGAAAAGGCCAGGGTGTTACGCCAGTCCAACGGAACATATTGATCCGCCGTTTTTACGAGAAATGGCTCTTTATCAACAACCCGGATCTCTTTTATTGTGCTCCAGCGCACCCAGGTGACATCAGCCATGACTGTCCATTGATCATTCAATACCTGTGTAGCGCTGAGCATAAGACTGTCGGGCATTGTGATATCGAGGGTGGCATCGTGCCTGAAGTTAAGAAGAGGATTGCCCAGGTCTGCCTCTGCTTTACCAGACAGTTTAAATGTTGTTTTTGCATGATAGGAAAGGCCCAGTGTTGTTTTCGGCAAAGGCTGCCAGAGGGCGCCAATATTCCAGGTAAACCTCATATCATCACCGGTCACTTTAGCGCCAATACCCTTTGGGACAAGTAACGAATATTTCTTTTCCGTTAGCTCGCCTGATATACGGGAAGCGACTAACCCTACCCCAATGGATAAATTGTCCCGGAGTTTATAGGCAAATGTTCCCTGAAAGTTCACGGTTTCCAGTTTTGTTTTAAGGCCAAAAGTACGTCCGGGAAATGTATCGCTATAACCGATGTTGACCCCGTAGGGTGCATACACATTCAAACCAAACGAAAATTGATTGATGGGCATCGCATAGTGACCAAATGGTATCATCGATGTTTTAAGGAAGTCCTTCTCATGACCGGTTGCTATTATCTGTGGAGCGCTACCCATACCTCTAGGCGCTTTGAATACCCCGTTCTCCAAATTCCCTCCCTTGAGCACAACGGACGATCCCACCGTCACCTGGGGTCGTTCCAGAAAAGCAATACCGGCAGGGTTTGATGCCCCGATGGACGCGTCTTCCGCATTGGAAACTCGCCCGGCATAGGCTGTGCCCAGGGTGCTGGCGGAGTGCTCATTAATACCAACCCCGGAAGCACCTGCCATCGACGAAAGTGAAGAAAATAAAAGACCCATGCCGACTAAACCGATTGAGCAAACACGCATAGTAAGTACCTCTATAACAGCCCTGTGTTCGTAGGCTCTGCGTTATAAAGTAGTCGATAATTGACAAGTGTAAAAAAACTGCCATCAAAAAAGGGGAGCTTTACATTGACACCTTTTGGTTATTTCAGGTGCCATGTTGGTTTAATACAGGCCTTATGTTGTTCACATGTTGTCAGAAAATAGGCTTGGCTGCTTGTTAGAGAACGTCTCATAAACACCTACTCGTAGCGAAGACGATGAAATGAACGATAAAATGAACGATAAAAAACAGCTTTTGTAGAGGGAACAGGGGAGCTGTGTGAGGAGAGAGCTATTTTATCGTAACCGCGGAAATGCCTTACTTTGAGCGAGTATCGCGAAACCCGGTTTTTTGTCCGTTGTCATCTGCTGAACAGGATGACGGTATTGAGTGTATTTAAGGGTTTTGCGACGCCCTTTTTTACGGTGAGGATGCTGTCAAAACAAGCAGCGGATGCCCGCAAAATAGACGACAAAAAACAGTTAATCGCTAATACCCATACAGTCATCATTCCCGCGAAGGCGGGAATCTACCAGAAAATGAACGCCCACCTTCGCAGTAGTGACCAAAGTGATGGTTGTATATTAACGCTTGTTTGTACTAGTGTTCATGCCCATTGGGGCCGTCCAGATGCTCGTGATCCAGCTCTTCTTTTGTGGCGTCACGCACGCCCATTACTTCCACGTGAAAGACAAGGTCTTCTCCTGCGAGGGAGTGATTCGCATCTATAATGATCTGATCGCCGTCAATGGCGGTCACTGTTACGATACGTGGGCCAATGGCGGTATCGGCATGAAACTGGCTGCCAACGTCAACGGGGTGGTCCCCAAATTCACTGCGCTCAACAGGTTGTACCAATGATTCGTCGTATTCGCCATAGGCTTCAGCCGCCTCAACATGGACATCCAGTTTATCCCCGGTCTGCTTGCCAGTCAGGGCATTTTCAAGCCCTTCTACGATACTGCCGGTCCCGTGAGTATAAGACAGAGGTTCACTACCGTCAGAGCTGTCAAGCACCTCGCCCGCGACATTTTTCAGGGTATAATCAAGCAGAACAACTTTGTTATCCGCAATTTTCATTGGAGGTAATGCCTTTGAAGGGTAAAACATTTCAGCCATAGTAAGTCTTGGCCTGTCCCTTTTCCAGTCTAGGAGCCTGTCGGACTTAAGACAATTTCGGCCTAAAATCCAGAAAGTGTGGCCAGAATTTCCGATCAATTTGCTTAAATAGGTCAACTATTCGCGCAAATTGATCGAAAATTCTGACTCGCCCTACTGAATTTTATGCTCGAAAGCATAAGTCCGACAGGCTCCTAGTTTCATCAAAACTGGCTCAGGCGGGTATTATTGTTAGAGCGATTTGGCCACTGTTGAGCAACCTCTTTAAACAGACAGCAGCGCCTGGTGGTATCGGGTTGTCGATGTCTCCTTACGGTTATAAAGGTATTTGAATGTTTCGCCCCGCACATAACCGATGCCCTGATAATAGGGGTTCATATCCAATGGCGCATCGTTCCACACATGAAAAGTCAGGGTTGAAAACCCCTCTTCTCTGGCGACTTGTACAATGCGCTGGAGCAACTCTTTGCCATAACCTCGCCCACGCACTGCGGCAAATGGGGAAATATAACAATCTGAGCGTGTGAGCCCTTCGGGGACGTCGGTTTCAGCCTCATCACCTGGGGCGTAGCCAGCACAAGCCAGTAGTTTTTCACCGTCTTTAAGGCAATAGTAGCGGGCTGTTGGACTTGTTTTGTCTGCCAGCGTCACTCGCTTGAACTTGTAGGCGTTGTTAATCAGAGCCACCAGTTTTGCCTCTTCCTCCGCCGAGCAGTGGTTTCGGTCGAGAGTTGTCACGGTGTAACCCTTGAACAAAGACTTACCATGATTGTTTGCCGGGGCATGTGTTAATGGTGAAGCAGGTAAGACCCCCTGGGCTGAAACTGTGTTTATTCTTGATGAAAGCATAGTGAAATTCCTTGCTAATCTTGATCTTGTTGACCAACAATAACCACAGAAGTTCACCCCCCCCCTTTTAATTGAAGCGAATTTGTGGCTCTTCCCTGAGCGGCAAGACGTTTAACACGTCCGCTAAACGCCGACTACAGGCAAATAATCATATTGTGGAAACTTTTATCGTCTGCCGAGTAACTGAAATTAACTTTCTGCGACAACTGCGCTTCATTTTTTTGGGTATAGGTATTAGCCCAAACGCTAAAACGGATTAAGTAAGTCCCTGACTCGCCCATCAATTCGAGTTTTGACCGATACTGAAGCACCATCAACTGACAAAAAGCAACGGCAGGATCGGTGCCAGCAGGCATAAGGTTATGGTAGTGACGGAACTTGGGTGTGTTCAGCACATACTCCATATCTGACTGGGCTCTGCCACTACTGGCATCTCTGAACCAAATGCAATCATTATTACTGTTGTCCCTGTGAACTTCATCATTTTTATAGGAAATAACATCACAGGATTCAACATAGTTTTTGAAGTCCTCAAAACCGGGGTAGGTTTGATCACTCCACTTTTTTATAATTGGACTGCCCATTTTATTTTTCCTTCTTGTTATTGACCGCTAAAACGTACCCTAATTCGATCCTTGAAAAATTGATAAATATCAATACTATCGATGCTACAGTAAGACTTTGATGAGGGTATGATGGGCAGAGCACAAACACAAGGCAAACCCGAACCTCTTGTGCAAAGCATGTGATTTTATTTGCAATCAGTCAGCTTTTTCCATGGGTTTCGCTCTCCAAAAAAGAGGATGAACCGTTTCCGGGGGGGGTATTTTCTGGTGAAAGCATCAGTCCGACAGGCTCCGAGGCGGGAGTGACAATGACAACAGATACACAGGTTCAGCGGTGTGGATGGTGCGGAGATGACCCTCTTTATAAGCAGTACCATGATCTGGAGTGGGGGCGACCATGCCATGATGATAGGGTCTTGTTTGAATACCTTGTTCTCGAAGGAGCCCAGGCAGGTCTTAACTGGTTGACTATTCTCCGGCGCCGTGAAGGCTATCGTAAGGCTTTTTATCAGTTTGATCCGGCCAGGGTGGCCGCTATGGATGAGGGGGATATAGCGCAGTTAATGGGAAATCCCGGAATTATCAGAAATCGCCGCAAAATAAACAGCGCGATTACTAATGCCCGTGCTTTTCTCAAGATACAAGCCAACTATGGGAGTTTCTGTTGTTACCTCTGGCAGTTTGTCGATGGTCGTCCTCTGATCAATCACTGGCAGACAGCCGCAGAAGTGCCAGCCACGACACCCTTATCAGAGCAACTGAGCAAGGCGTTAAAAAAAGACGGATTCAGTTTTGTCGGCAGTACGATCTGTTATGCCTACCTACAGGCGGTAGGTCTGGTTAATGACCATCTGGTCACCTGTTCATTTCGTTAATCGTTCACCCGTCCTCGCAGGGATTTGATGGCGCCTCTTTTGGTTTTACTGTCCATCCGCTTTTTCTGTGAGGCCCTTGTTGGTTTGGTGGGGTGACGTTTTTTCTGTATCACCGTGGCGGATTTGATCAGGGCAACCAGCCGGGCAATGGCATCATCACGGTTTTTCTCCTGAGCGCGAAAGCGCTGTGCTTTAATCACAATGACGCCATCGGCAGTAATACGCTGGTCAGGCAATGCCAGCAGTTGTTGCTGATAACACTCTGGTAATGAGGATGCTTTGATATCAAAGCGTAAGTGCACCGCTGTTGACACTTTATTCACGTGCTGACCACCGGCACCCTGGGCACGGATATAGGTAATAGCAATGTCAGTTTCCAGGAGCGATACATGGCGGGAAATACGTATCATGTTTTGTCCTGAACCAGTACCCAGGGCTTGATCACCAATGACCAGAGGCTGGCTTTTTTATTACACCAGGTCATTGCCTGTTGGTCGCTTACTGGCTGCACATCGCCATTAGCTAACCAGGCTTCGAGCTGTGTTTTGTTGTCCTGCGAAAACTGAAAACCCACGTCCACCAGATCCAGCTTTGGGCTGACACTGACAAGCCTGCCGGCAGCGAAATGCCGTTGCAACGCCTCCCAGGAAATTTGTGCGGTTTCCAGATTGATTTTTGCTTTAAGGGTATCCCGATCGTCCTGACGCATGGTGCTCCCGCTTTATCGAAAAATAAATCAGGAGGCTACCACACTGAAAGTAAGCAATACAGTGCCGCATCATCTCAGGGCGATGGCTTGCTTACATCCCCGGGCTAGAATAGTCAGGACAGGGTAAATATCAATGCAAATGCCAGAAATGACTACAATTAGGCATTTATTGGGTAAAAAGCGTGCCCTTGGTAGCAACTTATAAAGAGTTTTTGTTTACACATGCTGAGTATGAAACCCTGAAGGTTATTCGTTTTCCACCAGAATCCAACGGAAAACAGATTAATTTTACGCTGATTTTAAACGGTGTTGACTATAAGCACTCACTTTACCTCTGCCCTCATAAAGCTACTGGCAACAATATGAGCGAACTCGGGTATGGCGATATTGATATGCCACGGCGGTTTCAAGATAAAGGAATAAGTTATGTATATCATTATGTTGGAGCAATAACAGCCCTGCAAAGCAACATAGCGTTTTTTGCGGTAGATAACGTTATTTCTCCCGTTTTGTCTCACGCGCTGACTAACATTGGCATGCAATGCTGGTTTATGAGTGGTAGCTATTTCGGTAACCCGGCACTGGTAGCCCCTCTGGCAAAAGAAAATTTCATAAGAAAAGGCTGGGCGTTAACAGAGGATAGTTCCTGAGTCAGCGCCGGTATAGTCGGCTTGTCGGTTTAGTGGAGATTAGTGGAGAAAGTAAGTCATAGAAAATAACTGTCCAACCACTTCATCGCTGTAATAAGCAACCATGGCCGGCACAGGTTGTGTGGGATACCGTCGCACACTGTGAGCAATAAACTGCCAGGCCATATGGGCTTTACGTGTTGCTGCCCTGGCATGGGGGTGTTTCTGAAAATCCTGCTTCAGGGTGTCCATGCGTTGTTCAAACTGGCTGACCATGTTTTGTAGCTGCTGCTGTTGCGATGCAGAGGGTGAGGCCGGTAACGTATTAAGGCGAATATATTCCCGTGCCAGCTTTTGCATCATCAGCGCATGTTCGGCGTAACGGATATTCTGGTAACCACCGGGAGCTTGCGCCATTGACAGCTGTCTGAGAACCAGCAATTGCCTGTCGAGTTTTGCAAGGGCCTGCGTTAATAAATGGAGCTTTGGTACCTTTTCTTCGGGCTGAAGTTGGATGAGCCATTGCAAGTGTTTATAGATCAGCGGCCAGCGCGCGTGAATAGATGTCAACAGTTGCCGACTTTCCAGGTGAGTTGATGTTGAGGGCAGGGCACGCAGCCGCTGGTTCAGTTGGGGCAGGGTTTCAAGCAGTTTTTCTCTGGGCGTGGCGTTTTGAAAGTCCAGCTTCAGAAAATGCAAGTGAGTAATCAGGTTGTTTAGCAGCAGCTCCTGTTTGATCAAGGATTTGGCAGAGAGTGCTGTTTCTTCACTGGCATGGACAAAACTTGTGAGCAACACCATAAAAACGGGCAAAAAGCGGCAGATGGAGGTGTGTATGGTCATTCCAGTGAGACTCCTGGCGGGGTTTTTCACTGGAACTATCGGCCCCAGTTACAGGTCCTTGAGTTGCTCTTTCAGCTTTTCAGGAACGTCCACAATGACCAGTTGCCCACTATGGCGGTCATATCGGATGCTTGAGCCAAGCAACTCGGCATCAAATGACAGGTTGAGTCCCTTACTCCTGCCGGTATAGCGGACCAGTTGCGTCAGGCTGCGTTTTTCCGGCGTCATGGGCAAGGTCATATCATAATCACGGGTATTCACGAAGCGAGCAAAATCATCGGAGCCACTTTCTTGAATATGACCTGTTAATGCTGACAGGGAAACCTCTTTGCCTTCATCAAGCTGGTTCTGACAGTAATCGTACACCTGGCGTTTGACCACTTTGCGCGCTTGCTCTGACGGGGTCTGGTCACAGAATTCCTGAACGGCGGACATCAGGGTGTGGGTATCTTCTTTGCTGCTGCTGGTTTCCATACAGCCCAGGGCTTGCTGGAATACATCGCTGAGCCGCCGTCCTGCGCGCGGACGAATAAAAGACAGGTAGCGGTTGCCGGTGGGGTTTGATAACCATTCGCTCATATTAATACGGCAAGCCAGAGAGAGTCGGCCAGTGTCCAGGTAGGCGCAATCGGTAATCGTCAGCTCTTTCGTCACGGTCACACTGGTATGGTGGTTTAGCATACAGATGAGCAAATGCCGTGTGAGTCCCTGTTGAAAATCGATAAATAACACATAGCCTCCCCCCAGAGCTCCCGCCTGATCGAGGGATTCTTTTAATTTTTCTAATGTTCGGGCGGTAAAGCCGGTGAAATCAAGCCCGCCCTCTTGGTACAGTGCCAGCCAGTGGCGGAAATCGTCCGTTGATGAGGGTTGGAACTGACCAAAGCACTTATCCGCTTTTTTATTGTAGGTTTGCTGAAGATCATCAAGCATCGCTTCAAGCGCAGGCGAGGATTGGAGTGTCTGGCCTGCCGGGGTGGCGGTTAATGTACTGCTTTCAGAAGATTGTTCCAGCTGGTGGACAATAATGTTTTTAATCGTCATGGTAGGGGCAGGTGAAGGAATAAATAAAGAGCCATCATAGCAGAGTGTGACTGATGGCTATAGGGGATGTGGAGACCGGTTCAGGATTTTTTGGGGCAGAACCTCCTTGCGGAAGCCCGGTCATACTCTGAAACAGCCGCTTGTCATTCATCACAAAGAATAAGCCTCCCCGACCACTGACTGCTGTTGGCCTTAAACTTAAGCAAAGAACCCTGTTAATTCATGTCACCAAAGCACAAAATATTTTCAGGAAGATCATGAGAAGTGAAAGAAAAAAGTCGTGTATTACACGACAAATAAAGTATAAATTACGCGTTTAAAGCAGACTCAAAAAAAATATGATATAACATAACCTTTTGTTTAGCGGTATTTTTAACGTCAGAAGGTATATCATGCGAGTATTCTCATTTATCCTGTTGGGCTCACTCTCTACAGCATTAGCAACTACCGCACAGGCAGAAATACGGCATCATGAAGCCCATGTCCATGGTCATGGTGAACTCAATCTGGCGATTGATAACCAGACACTGTATCTCGAGTTGAGCGTCCCCGCCCACGATATTGTGGGTTTCGAGAGTATAAAGACAGATCAACAACAGGCGACACTGGACGATGCCCTCAAACAACTGGAAACACCGGGTCTATGGACATTACCTGAAGCAGCAGCTTGCGGCATGGTGAGTGCCAGGGCAATAGCCGGGCATGAACAACATGACCATGAAAAGCACAATCATAGTCACGATCATGATGCCCACGAACACAACCACGACCATGATGCTCACCAACAAAACGGCAATCATATGGACATTTCGGCCACCTATATCTATCAATGCACTCACCCAAAAGCGATTAACCAGCTTGGCACAACCTTATTTGATCAATTCGAACGCAGCGAAACCATCAAGGTGCAGGCGCTGACAGATCAAGGCCAGCAATCAGGGACACTGAGCCGTAAGCAACCGAAGGTAAGTCTCTGATGATGGCTGAGCAGTATGCGCCCGTCGTCCAGCTAAAAAACCTGCAATTTAGCTGGCAAACGGGTAAACCGATAGTGGACATTGATGAGTTAACCATTACACAGGGTGAAAAAGTCTTTATACGAGGCCCATCCGGTTCGGGAAAAACAACACTGCTTGGGTTGCTCGGGGGCGTGTTAACCCCGCAGCAAGGAACGGTTACGGTACTTAACAGCACCATCAGCGAGCAACCTTCTTCCAGACGAGACAGTTTTCGCGCGAACCATATCGGATTTATTTTTCAAATGTTCAACCTGATTCCCTATTTATCGGTGATTGAAAACATCACCCTGCCACTGAATTTTGCCAGCCTCAGACAACACCGTCTGAACCAGCAGTCGATACGGCCATCCGATGAAGCGATTCGACTGTTAACACACCTCGGACTCTCCGATCGCTCGTTATTTAACCGCCCTGTCACAGCCTTGAGCATGGGGCAGCAGCAACGCGCTGCTGCTGCCCGCGCCCTCATAGGACAACCTGAAATTCTGATTGCTGATGAGCCGACATCCGCCCTCGACGCGAAGACACAGAAAGCGTTTATTCAATTACTTTTTGCTGAGTGTAAAGCGGCAGGTACAACATTATTATTTGTCAGCCATGACCCGGCACTGGAAACACTGTTTGATCGCTCCATCGTCATGACGGATATCAACACCGCTAAAGCGCCAGAAGAGGCTTTATGATTATCGCGAGTTTGGCCTGGCAAAGCCTGAAAAACCGCAAAGCCACAGCAATTTTGACCATATTATCCATTGCTGTCAGTGTTGCTTTACTACTGAGTGTTGAAAGGATTCGCGTCGCAGCCAAAAGCAGCTTTACCAATACGCTGTCAGGGACAGACTTGATCGTTGGTGCCCGAAGCAGTCCTATGAACTTGCTGTTGTACTCAGTGTTTCATATTGGCAATGCGACGAATAATGTATCCTGGGAAACGTATCAGGAACTCAGTAAAGACCCGGCGGTAAAATGGACAATCCCTTTGTCTCTGGGAGACTCCCATAAAGGCTATCGTGTTGTGGGAACAGACAGTCGTTTATTTACCCATTATCGATACGCAGACAACCAGGAATTGACATTGTCAGCCGGCAAGCCATTTTCACGGCTCTACGGTGCCGTGATCGGCGCCGAGGTCGCCAGTAAACTTAATTACCAGGTTGGTCAGCCCATCACCTTAAGCCACGGGATTCAGACCAAAAGCCTTCAGCATCACGATGACAAGCCTTTTTATATTTCCGGCATCCTGGCGCGAACAGGGACACCTTTGGACAGAGCCATTTTGGTGTCGTTAAAAGGCATAGAAGCACTGCACATAGACTGGCACAATGGCACGCCGCCTGTCCCGGGATTCCAGGTATCGGCTGAGCAGGCTGCCAGTATGGATCTTCAGCCGTCATCCATTACTGCCTGGCTGGTTGGATTGAAAAGCCCTATTGCTGTTTTCAGCTATCAGCGTAAAGCCAACGAGTACCAGAATGAGGCGCTCAGCGCTATTTTACCCGGTATTGCCCTCCAGGACTTATGGCGGTTGATTGGCAATGCCGAAACAGCTTTGCTGGCAGTGTCTGTTATGGTTGTTTTTGCTGGCTTGATAGGTATGCTGACAACTATCCTGACGTCATTAAATGAGCGCCGTCGTGAAATGGCGGTTTTACGTTCGGTGGGGGCAAGACCTGTACATATTTTCCTGCTTATGATCAGTGAATCGGTGATCTATGCGATTGCCGGTACAGTCTTGGGCTTTATGATGGTTTATGGCCTGCTTGGGGCTTTCCAGCCCATTCTGGAAAGTGCCCTGGGCCTGCGTCTGAGCCTGGCAGCGCCAGGCAGCTTTGAGGGGGCACTGGCGGGCCTTGTGGTCATCAGCGCTGTTATTTTAGGTGCCATACCTGCCTGGCGAGCCTATCGCACCTCACTCGCCGACGGATTAACGATCCGAATATAAAGTGAAATAGCCAAGGCAAAGGAGTGCCTTGTTGACTGTTCAAATACTTACATTGAAAGAAAAATACCTATGAATGCCTTGCTTAAAGCCTCTGTGGTCTCAACCATACTGTTACTCTCAGCACAAGCCTCCGTCAGGGCTGAGAATATCCAGGGGAACCCTGAGACACCCTCAAAGTCCCAACAAACAACAGAACCACTGTCAGATGTGAGGGAGTTACAATGGGATGACCTGGCGCCCCCCCCGGAACCGGCCATCGTAAATCAGTATAATGAAGGCGCGATGTCACGGGATGAGGTTATTGCCTATCTCGACAAACTGGGGTTAACAACCGTCAGCAGTATGGATAATGTGACGGGAAAGATGCCTGGCTATCTCGTCCCACTGAATATGAATGAACAGCAGATTGCCACAGAATTGCTGCTCGTACCCACACTCGGTGCCTGCATTCACGTGCCCCCGCCCCCTCCCAACCAAATCGTCTATATATCTTATCCAAAAGGCATTAAGGTGACAGAGGCCGGTTATACGCCCTACTGGGTGTTCGGCACGCTGAAAATTGAAAAAAAAACCTCCGAGTATACGGAAACATTGTATACAATGGCGGTTGATAAAATTGTGGAGTATGAATTTTAAGCTATATTTCCAGCGTCTCATTTTAATTCAACGGCTTTCGAATGCATTGTTATTTTTTTCCTGTCACTCGCTGGTTGTTTGTTTCTTTTTTTCCTTTGGTTTTCAGCGCCCTGCTTTTTGCTGGGCTAAATGATATCTTCCATGCCATTAACGCAAAAGATAAAGCCGTTAATCGGGTTCATTTAGTGGATAAAAATAGCCGTGTAATGACGGTTTGCCATTTAGCTGAAACTTGCCAGGTTGGTTATTTATTAGGTACCGCTGATGATAACTACGATCACTGTCTGTGGACCAATGGCAATCTGTTCGTACCTGAAAGCATGTTTGCCGTAAAAGATGGACAAAACGGAGGAACTTATATTCACAGTGCCACAACAGGCATTTTAGTGGTCTGCGGCACCGAACACCCCCAACCATCCCTCGTCTCTGACGGCTTTGCTGTCAGCGGTTACCTATCGCAAATAATGACGTTACAACCGGCATTACAACAACGCTATCTTCAATCTTTGCCAAATTCCTTCGCCCCTGTTCATAACAGTGGCGCAACGCAGTCACCTGTTCACAGCCTCCCTGCAGGACAGCAATACCAACAATACAGACAGCCATTACCGTCCGAAATGGCTAACCAGCAAAATGTACCCTCATTTTATCCACCTGCTGAAGCCGTAGGACAGTGTTTTTTCCCAGCTGATTACACTCATACGCAACCATTTCCACCTGATCACTATCCAATACAGACCGCTTTCCCCACAGTTACAAAACAACCGCCAGCAGAACTGAATGAAAAAGTAAAAACGTTTGCTGATAAAAGTCAGACGCCTGAAGCGAACACTGATTCCAATACAACAAATAGTAATGATCCAGTGTGCTTTGAAGCATTTATCAAAACAATGGGGTTTTTAAGGAAAGAACTAGAAGACACAAACAGTCGTTATGACAGTCGTTATGAAGGTCAACAAAAAAAAATAGAATTACTGGAGAAGATGCTGGAAAATCAAAACAATGGGCTGTTATTTCAACAAAAGCCAACAGCATTAACCGAGAATGATAAGAAAATAACAATAGTAGAAAATAACGTTCAACGGGATGCTTTTACTCAGCCCCCCCCTTATCAAGTAACAACCACCATCACCGGCGAGAGTACGGAGCAATCTTATTGCAATCATCCAACGTCAGAAATAAACAACGTTGATCAACCTACTGGCGCGAGCTTGCCATTAACAGTGGATGATTCAGCACCAGAAGACTCAATACAACATTCAATCACTAAAGCACCAGAAAAATACGACGTTGATCAATCTACTGCCGCGAGCTTGCCATTAGCAGTGGATGATTCAGCACCAGAAGACTCAATGCAACATTCAATCACTAAAGCACCAGAAAAATACGACGTTGATCAACCTACTGGCGCGAGCTTGCCATTAACAGTGGATGATTCAGCACCAGAAGAATCAATGCAACATTTAATCACTAAAGCACCAGAAAAATACGACGTTGATCAATCTGTTGGTGCGAGCTTACCAACAACGGATGATAATTCAGAGCCAGAAGCCCTGAGACAACATCCAGCGACTAAAACGCCAGAAACAAAAACACAAAAGGCACAAAAGGCACAAAAGGCACAAAAGGCACAAACACAAAAACTCCAAAAACCCCAAAAAACAACGGAGAAACAGGGTTACAATAGAAAGAACAGAATCAGAAAAAAAAATAAGCCAAAGGCTGAGGGAGTAGTAGCAAGCAAGACATTTGCAGCCATCTCTGCCAGCGCCCCTGACGAACCCGGTGGTAACACCACGGCTTTTGGCGCGCTCAGCCTTCGCTGTAAAAAAACGATATTACAATACCCACGTACAATAGTGACTGCTGCGATGCTGACAACCCTGCTGTTCTCTTGCTACGCCGCTGACGTAGATCTGCCTTTGGTGTTTTTTTATCTGATAACCGTGCTGAGTCATTTTTATGAAACGGGTATGGTTTATGCCAGCTATAACCTTCACAATGGTATGGCGCTGGCTCAAGAGCACTTGTTACCCCCGGTGGTTGCTGTCCTGGGCACGGTGGGTGGTTATTTAGCCGGAATAAATGGCAACTGCGCTGACACCCAAAAAGCGTTAACTGAGCATCAAAGACTGCTGCTATCACCAATAACAAAACTCTATTCGACAGATAATTTTAGCGAAGATTGTCCTGAGCTTGATTATCTAAGGCAGTACGGTAATGTGCCGTGTTTTAAGGAAGTTGACTGGCAAACCTTCCGGGAGCCAGCACCTAAAGGCAGGTATATTCTCCTTCAGAAAGGAAAAATAAACCTGAAAGAAGCCAAATGCAAAACATTAAAAAAACTGGATCGCTTGCTCAAGCATATAGCCGGCGCCAGTGACAAGGATATAAGATATACATTAAAACAATGTGGCCTGATTACCAGAGAATCATTGGCTCAATGGTGTTATTCACATATTCTTAAAATGACTTCATGGGACAAATCTATCAGTAAATACATCGAACAATTAATCAAATTACAGGAAAAAACAGAAGACGACAAACATCAGCCCTTCCAAATATCCGCTCGCCGGGTTATCGGGACTATCGGTGACGGTAATCACTTCTTTTACGGCGCTTCGTTATGCTGTCAATGCCAGGGAGATTGTTCACTTCCTCCAGACACAGTCGCCGGGTTTTATCAAGATCTGAAAGATAGTGAAACGTACACAATTTATTTAGATCTCCCCGATAGAAAAGACACCGTTTATTCACTGGAGAAATTCCGCCCTTCAAAGCGTGGTGGCACCTGGGTAACGATTGGAAAGTTTCACCACCAAGAGGGGATGGAAGCATTACGCATTGAACTTGCGCCTAAAACGGGAATCTACCGAATCACTGATAGTGATGACGGTTCTATTAAGGCTGCATACTGCGTTATCGATGGGAAAACGTCGAGCTACTTCTTTCATTGACATCCTCCCCGTCGTGAACGACGGGGATTCCTGATCGTCACCAATCAGGCTTCCTGGTTCAACACGCCTTCCCTAAATGGTGGCTAGGCCGCCATCCCCGTTCCAGTCGCTCCACAGGCTAACCCCGCCAGTCCGACGGTTTTTATGTTGATAGCAGCCGCTATATCTCTATCCCAATGAGTTTTACACTCTGGGCATTCCCATTCACGGATTGATAGGGGCATACTTTCATGGACATATCCGCAACTGGGACAACGCTTTGAACTAGGAAAGAATCTATCAATGACAGATACAGTACGATCAGCCCATTCAGCTTTGTACCGTAGCTGTCTGACAAATTCACCCCAGTTCGCATCGGCGATATGTTTTGCCAGCTTTGGATTTTTAACCATATTCTTCACAGCCAAATCTTCGACACAGATCACTTGGTTCTCGTTGATTAATCTGCGGGATGCTTTGTGGGTAGCATCCATCCTGCAATCCGCTATTTTCCCATGAAGACGGGCAACTTTAAGCCTTGCTTTAGCTCGGTTGTTGCTACCCTTCTTCTTCTTGGCAAGTTCACGCTGAAGATGTGCGAGCTTGCGCTCGTAGCGTTTGAAGTGCTTTGGATTACCGGATTTTTCACCATCTGACGTGATGAATAGGTCTTTCAAACCTAAATCAATACCAACCGTTTTTTTGCTGATTGGCATTGGTTTAGACTCAAATTCACAGAGCATGGAGACAAAATATCGTCCAGCCTTATCCTTGCTGATTGTGATACTGGAAGGCTCTGAAGGCAGCGCTCTGCTCCATTTGATAACCAACGGTTCTTTGCTTTTGGCTATGAACAACTGCCTATCTTTCATGCTGAAAGCAGCCTTTGTTAATCGAATACTTTGCCTTGCTGTTTTCTTTTTGAAGTTTGGATACTTTGCTCTGCCAGCCCAGAAATTCTTAAAGGCTTCCTGCTGATCCCGTAGACACTGCTGAAGAATTACACTGGACACGTCTTTCAAAAAAGGAAATTCTTTCTTGAGTGAAACCAGCCGCTTTTCAGCTTTTGAATGAGTGATGCTTTCACCATCGTTGTAGTAGGCATCTGTGCGAAAGCGAAGCGTGTTGTTATATACAAACCGTGCGCATCCGAATGACTGAGCGAGAAGTGTCTTCTGCTCAGCACTTGGATAAAGTCTGTATTTGTAGGCACGTTTCATATTCATACTAATATTTTACAGAAACAGCTTAATGCTGTAAATACAGGTATACCGAGTATTGCCATCCTTTCAGGCTGGTGTGCTATTCATCCCCGCACTAGAAGTACGGGGCTTTCCGCACTTTTGGTAAGTTTCAGTAAGCCTTGAAATGGCTCCCAAAAATCAGACAATGGTGTAAGCCCTGATCAATACCAAACGGGATAGAACCATTAAGCGTCAAAAACGCGAACAATACCGTTCAAATGTCAAGTCGAAGGTTGCCCTCACAGCCATCAAAGGTGATCAGGCAACCCCTGAGATTGCTGCGCGTTTTGAGATCCATCCGATCATGTCAGGCACTCGTATCTCAAAAACGTCGCCCGAGGAGCCTGTCGGGCTTAAGCTTTCGAGCATGAAATTCAGTAGAGCGAGTCAGATTTTTCGATCAATTTGCGCGAATAATTGACCTGTTTAAGCAAATTCATCGGAAAATATGGCCGCTCTTTCTCGTACTTTCTGGATTTCAGGCCGAAATTGCCTTAAGTCCGAAGTCCGACAGGCGCCAAGGGGCTGTGGCAAAACTATAGATCATCCATCCACTCTTCCTCGGTTATTATTCTGTAGACTCTATTGGGGCTGCGTCTACTGCCTCTATCCCTCATATCGGCTTGATGGCCGGCCGCGAAGGTACTGCCATCAATAGCGACAAAGCGAAGCAATTGACCGTCCTCGCCCTTAAACGCATGGGTTCTACAAAGATGCTCCATAGCATCGGCGAGTTGAAAAAATGGCCTTTGTCCTTTACCGTTGGTGAGATTGGTATATTTAACGGTTTCCCCATATTTCCTGACCCAGCCACAACCGTGGTAATATAAATAAATACCATGTGTTTTAAATACTTCTGCCGATTCCTTTCTGGCTTCCCTAAGCCACCGGTTTTCAGGGTAAATGGTGAAGTAACGAAGACCTGACAAGGTAACCATCAGTGTTTTTTCGTTATCACTATTGAGGAATACTTTGAACTTAAATTTATCAGCGTCAGCCATAAATTGTTGATCATATACTAAATTTGAATACAAGTAATCCGGTGGGGCTCCAGCTTGATCACCTGTTGCAGGCGTTTGAAATTCTTCCATCATAACAAGGTCATACCCTGATATTTCTGGATTACTGCCGCCGGTTTTATGCCAAAGAATTTCAATAATCTCTGGAGTCATGGATAGACTGGCTATTGGTGTAAAATAAACAGGCTGCTTTTTAAATATTGAAAGGTTTCTGATAGCGCATATCAATTCACCGTTGTTGTTTTTTTTAAGACGACCAAAGTGATATTTTTCTATTTGTTGAAAACCATCACTGGAACCCTCATAGGTAACAATACCTAAATCCCCCTCTTTTGCGCCTGCTGGCGGTTTGCCGTCATCCCAAAACACGAAGTTTGCAGCCGAATGACTGATTGTGGACAGAAAAAAGGTGATTAACACGATAGATTTTAATATGCGCCGTGCCCATAAATTAAATGTCTTCATTGCATTATCTCACTGTCTCTCGGTTATTTTGATTATAAAGATACTTCTGGCTTTTAATTTGTTGCCCGACCCAAAAGCATAGACAAGCTTTCAAAAAATGCGAGGCTCATACATTCACGGGCATTCACGCACTGCGGGAGAGCGCATAATACTTATTACTCTACAGAGCGTTACTATAACGCGTTTACTCTATTCACCGACGACTAACCCGGATATTTCATAAACTGCCCTGAGAATTGCTTAGAGCCGCAAGGAGCAAGCAAGGCCAGGAGCCTGTTTATGAAATATCCGGGCTAAGCTATGCTGGAACAGATCCAACGCAGGTGATTTGCCCCCTTGGATTCAAACGGTATCGTTATACACTGCCTCCCAGCCTTGTTGTTAAAGGTACCGCACAGGTTCTGGTTCTGTATAGCCGACAGGCAGGTGTTCAGATTCAACCCCTTCTTTTTCAGACGATGGTGGAATTATCAGCATGTTGGTCAGGGGGCGGGCATTAAAACTGTCGGAGTACTTTTATCAGCACGGTGGTTTGCTGTTTTATGTAGTCACCTGGCTTGTCTCTAAAACAACCTCCTTTGCTAAATTGATTAGCGCAACCGACCAAAGATACGCGCGAAAAACCGCCCAGTGAACAGAAACATCCCATACAACGGTGGTTGATAAAATGGTAGAGTATGAATTTTACGCTATATTTTCAGCGTATTATTTTAATTCAACGGCTTTCAAATGTATTGTTATTTTTATCCTGTCACGCGCTGGCTGGTTGTTTCTTTTTTCCCTTTGATTTTCAGCACGCCGCTTTTTTCTGGGCCATACGATATCATGTACGCCATTAATGTAAAAGATAAACCCGCTAATCGGGTTCATCTGGTTGGTATGGATGGCTGTGCAGTGGCTATTTGCCATTTGTCGACAGATTACTCGGTTGAGTATTTATTAGGTGCCGATAATTCCAACTACTCTAACTGTCTTTGGATCGATGGCAACCTGTTCGTACCTGAGGGAATGTTTGAGATAAAATATGAAAAAAACGGAGGTGCTTGTATTGTCAATACTCTATTGGGCATTTTAGTAGGCTGCACAGTAGAACAACCGGAACAATTTACCGCCCATAACGCAATTATCACCAACGGTAATCCGCAGCGAATAATGACTTTATCGACTGCGATAAGAGAGCTTTATAGTGGATCTTCACCAGATTTTGCTGCTCCTGCTTTTAGTAATAGTGGCCCGACACAACCACTTGTTTACAGCCTTCCACCAGTTGGTAGAGACGACGGGGTCCGGCCGATATCCCCTGAAATGACTGGTCAGCAAGCAGCCTTTTCATTTAATTTATCACCGCCTCAAGTGGTGGGAGCTTATTCGTACGCATCTAATTCCAAAATATTATCACCACCTAACCAATACCTGACACATACCTGTTCAACCACAGCCCAATCGCAATCAATTCATACGCCTAAAATACCAGCCAATGCCAATGATGATGACCCTCAATTTTTAAGACGAGAGATATGTAAACTGAATGATAAAATAAACAAGCTAACTGAGGAAAGAAAGACGCATAATGCGCATGCGGGTTCTAATAAAAAACCTGATAGTGAACCCGTGCGCTATGACGCCTTTATGGGAACATTAGGATTATTCAGGCAAGAACTGGAAGATACAAACGATCGTGTTAAACTTCAGATAAAAAAAGAAATAGAATCACTGAAAGAGGAACTGAAAAATCCAAACAACGGGCTTTTATCTCAACAAAGACCAACAGAACTAACCAGAAATAACGGGGATACACAGGCATTAGAAGACAAGATTCAACACGTTTCTGTTACTGGGAAACCTCCTTCTCAGGTAGAAGCTGTCAATACCAGCGATAATGTGGAACACTCTTATCGCAATGATTCATCGGCGGAAATAAACGACGATGATCAATCTGCGTGTGCGATCTTGCCAACAACAAGCAATGATTCAGAACCAAAAGGCACAGTTCAGCATTTAATCACTCAAACACCAGAAGAATACCACGTTGATCAACCTTCTAACGCAGGTTCACCAACAGCGGATGATAATTCAGAGCCGGAAGCCTTGAGACAACACCTAGTCACTGAAACGCCAAAAACACAAACTGAGGAAACACCAAAAACAACTCAACCGGTTTTCAAAAAAAAGAAAAGAACCATAAAAAAAGACAAGCCAAACGCTGCAGGAGCAGTAAGGGAGACATTTGCAGCTAGCTCCCTTGAAAAACCCGGTGATAAAACCACTTCTTTTCATGCGCTGGGCTTTCAATGTAAAAAAACGATTTTACAATACCCGCGTACAATAGTGACCTCTGCGATGATCACAACCCTTCTGGTGTCTTGCTACGTGGCTGACATAGATCTTCCCTCAGTGTTTTTTTACCTGCTCAGTCACTTTTATGAAATGGGTATGGCCTATGCCAGCTATAACGTTCAAAATGGTATGGCGCTGGCTCAAGAGTACTTTTTACCCCCGGTTGTTGGGGTTTTGGGCACAGTGGGTACTTTTTTTGCCGCAATAAATTGCAACTGCGCTAACACCCAAAAAGTGTTAACTGAGCATCATGGACTGCTGTTGTCACCAATCACGAAACTCTATCCGTCAGATGATCCTAGCCAGGGTTGTCCTGAGCTGGATTATCTAAGGCAGCAAGGCGTCGTACCTTATTTTAGTGAGGTTGATTGGCGAACCTTTCAAAAGCCGGCACCTAAAGGCAGTTATATTGCCATTGAACATGGGCAAGTAGACCTGAGCAAGATCAGCTGTAAAAGGTTAAAAAAACTGAATCACCTGCTCAGGGTGATAGGCGGCGCCAAGGGCAAAAAACTACAAAAGATATTAAAACAATGTGGTATCGTTTCCAATGACTCATGGGCTGAATTTTGTTATGCGTATATTGGTAAACTGATGCCATCCGGTAACCCCATTAGTCACTACGTTCAACAATTAATGAAATTACAGAAACAATCAAAAAACAATGGGCATCAACCCTTCCAAATATCGGCTCGCAGAGTTCTCGGGTTTGCCCATGACAGTGAATTATTCTACGGTGTCACGCTATGCTGTCAAATCCGGGATGAGTGCTCGCTTCCCCCGGGCACGGATGATGGATTCTATAGAGGCGCGATAAGCACTGAAGTCGGCAAAATAGATTTCGACCTTCCCTATCAAGAAAAGATTGTATATTCATTGGAGAAATTTCACCCTTCCAAGCATGGTGGCACATGGGAGCATATCGCAAAGTTTTGCAAACGGAGAAGCTTGAGAATTCATCATGCGCCTAAAACGGGCATCTACCGGGTCATGGATCCTAGGACAAATTCTGCTATCGCTGTGTACTGCTTTATCAATGGGGAAGTATCAAGCTATTTCTTTTAGCAGGCATGTCGTGGCCCCCGTATATCCCCGTATCACAGCGCGACAGTTCAATTTTATCCAATAGCAAAGGGTATTACAAAAGACGATTGATATGACTTGTCTCGAAAATAGCCTTCTTTGCTAAATTGATTAGCGCAACCGACCAAAGATACGCGCGAAAAACCGCCCAGTGAACAGAAACATCCCATACAACGGTGGTTGATAAAATGGTAGAGTATGAATTTTACGCTATATTTTCAGCGTATCATTTTAATTCAATGGCTTTCAAATGTATTGTTATTTTTATCCTGTCACGCGCTGGCTGGTTGTTTATTCTTGTACTTTGATTTTCAGCGCGCTGCTTTTTGCCGCACCAAACGATACCATTGATGCCATTGATGCCATTTACGCAAAAGACAAAACCATTAATCGAGTTTATTTGGTGAATAAAGATAGCTATGTAGTCGCTATTTGCCATTTAACGGGAAAATGCTCGGTTCGTCATTTATTAGGTGCCGCTGATGGTAACTACTCTAACTGTCTGTGGAGCGTTCACTGCCTGTTCGTACCTGATAACATGTTTGTTGTACAACATGGGAAAAACGGAAGGGCTTACATTCACTGCATTGTCTCAGATATTCTAATGAGCTGCGTGCTGGAAATACCGCAACAATATGTTGCCTATGATGCATTCATCGCCAGTCATTACACGCGGCAAGCGACTTCACAAGCCTCAACACAGCAGCTTTGTATAGGCTCTTCCCAAGGTTTTGCCACCCCTGGTTATACTAGTGGCCCGGCACGATCAGGTGTATACACCGTGCTGGTAGAAGAAGAATACTGGCAGCAGACAGAACCCGCTTTAATGGCTAACAACCAGCCAGCAGCCTCGCCACTTTATTTATCACCGTATCAAGCTATGGCAGATTATTCGTATGCAACTGATTCCACGTTCTCATCACCTGATCAATCTCTGGCATGTTCCGGTTTCACCCTGGACCAAAACCAATTCATTGATACACCAACAATAAAATCCGATGACTATCAATCTCTGAGGCAAGAGCTATCCGACCTGAATAAAACAGTAGCAATGCTTATTGATAACAATAAGACACTTGAAGCTAAAACGGATTCCATGGCAACAGAGAATAAAAAGGCAGTGCGCTTTGATGCGTTCATCAATACAACCTCATTCTTAAGGGAGGAGATTGCATCATCAAGCAATCAGATGATGCAATCTCAAAAAAAAGAAATAGACTTACTGAAAAGGAAACTGGAAAAGGAACAGGAACAGGAACAGGAACTGAAAAATCCCAACACTGAGTTTTTATCCCAACAAAGACCAGAAAAATCAACCAAAAATAACAACCATACACAGGAATCAGAGAACAAGGTTCAACACGTTTCTATTACTGAGACCCCTTCTCAGGCAGAAGCCGTCAACACCAACGATGGCATGGAACACTCTTGTTGCGATGATTCAACGTCAGAAATAAACGATGCTGACGCTAGCGCGCCCTTACCAAAAACGGATGATAACTCAGAGCCAGCAGCCTTGAGACAACATCCAGTGACTAAAACACCACAAACACAAGCACAAGAAGCACCAGAAACAACAAAACAAGTTGGTAAAAAAAAGAAAAAAACCAGGAAAAAAAAAGATACGCCAAGGGCTGAGACAGTCGCAAGCAAGACACCTGATGTCAGAACTGCCCGTTCCCTTGACGAACCGCGTGATAACACCACGTCTTTTGGTGCATTCAGCCTTCAATGTAAAAAAACGATTTTGCGATACCCACGTACAATAGTGGCTTCCGCAATGGTCACGACCCTCTTACTGTCTTGTTACATCGCTGACGTAGATCTTCCTTCAGTGTTTTTTTACCTGATAACACTACTCCATTATTTTTATGAAGCAGGTGTAGCTTACGCCAGCTTTAACGTTCAAAATGGTATAGCGCTGGCTCAAGAATACTTGTTACCCCCGGTTGTCGCGGTATTCGGTACAGTGGGCGCGTTTTTTGCCGCAATAAATGGCAACTGCGCTGACACCCAGAAGGCTTTGGCTGAGCATCAAAAACTGCTGTTGTCACCAACAACGACCCTGCATCCGGCAGATGACTATAGCGCGAATTGTCCTGAGTTTGACTACCTCAAGCAGTACGGTACTGTACCGTGTTTTAATGAAGTTGACTGGCAAACCTTCCAAAAGCCAGCCCCTGAAGACAGCCATATTGCCCTTGACCTGGGGCAATTAAATCTGAAAGATGCCCGCTGTAGAACGTTAAAAAAACTGGATCGCCTGCTCAAGCGTATAGCCCACGCCGGCGCCGATAAAAAGGATATAAGACGTCTATTAAAACAATGTGGCGTGATTGCCAATGAATCATGGGCTGAGTTTTGTTATGCGAATATGCTTAAACTGATGTCATGCAACCAACCCGTCGCTCACTATATTCAACAACTCGCTGAATTACAGAAAAAAGCAAAAAACAATGGGCATCAGCCCTTCCAAATCTCCGCTCGCAGAGCCGTGGGGACTACGCGTGACGGTGAAATATTCTATGGCGCCGCGTTATGCTGTGAATCCCAGGGAGAATGTTCGCTTCCCCCGGGCACAAATAATCCCTTTCATCAAGGCCTGGCAGAAAGTGAAAGCTGCACAATAAATTTAGACCTTCCCGATACAATCAACGCGTTATATACACTGGAGCAATTCCTCCCCAACAAACATGGTGGTGTCTGGCAGAAGATTGCAACGTTTCGCCAGGAACAGGAAACCTTACAAATTAATCATGGGCCTCAAACGGGAATCTACCGAGTCATGGATCCCGAGGCAGACAGAGCTGTCGCCGCATACTGTGTTCTCGGTGGGAAAACGTCGGCCTATTTCTTTTAGAAGCAGCCTTAAAAGTCTGCCCGTAGCGAGGACTGCGAGAAATTTTTATCCTCAATTTCTCGCGATCCTAACTAAGGGCGCTATTCTCGGACAGCCTCCCAGGTCAGGGTTTCAGGTGTTCCTTCAGAACCTCCAGCAAACGCAGACTTTCAGCATGATCTGCCGATGTGGAAGCGTCTTTTTCCACAGACACCTGAATGGCCTCAGCAAGTTCGCTGACCCTTAACTGGAGGGTTTCAGTATGGGTTTTTTCCCCTTGCTTATCACTACCAAACAGCCTGGAGAAAAAGCCAGGTGCTTCCTGTGGCTTTTTAAGAATGATTTTAGGGTCCGTGGAGAGATAGTAAATGCCAGCAGAGCGGTTTTTATCAACAACAACAATTTTTGCCTTTGTCAGCGCATCACCAATAGCGTTCCAGCTTTGCGCATAAGGCAGACCTGTTAGCCTTAGTAGTGGACTGCCATTGCCATCTTCCGTTAACTCCGTGGTCAGTTGGGCAGGTTGTTTCTGCCCTTGATAAGAAACCACATGGCCGCCGCGATCCTGGGCGAGGAAAATCAAAAGGTCAGAGGCTAATGCCTGGTTCATGCGCAAGCTGCGTTCAGCGAGGTTATCCCAGATGGTTGGATCAGCGGCTGATTTTTCGCCCTCCTCCACCGGGGGGCGCCCCTGGTGCTTGATGCCAATGATGGACGTATTGGCTTTTTTACCGGGAGTGACGGTAATCTGAAACCGGTCTTCCATGGGTTCAAGATCTTCGACACCAACCAATTTACCCACAGCGCGAAAGATGACGCCGTGCGTTTTGTCTTCACCGAAGTCGCTCCAGTTGGTTTCCAGAACCCCGTCTTTTGCCGCTTTTTTGGTCAAAACCACGTTGTTATCAGAAAAGAAACTTTCCACCGAGGGGATCAGCATCGCAGGTGATTTGCCCGCTTCGATCCAAACGGTACCGTTAGCATGTCGTATACTGTACGCTTCCCCGCTGCCTTGTTGCTCAAGGCGCTGCACAGGTCTTGGCACTGTAAAGTCGGCAGGCAGGTGTTCAGATTCAGCCACTGCTTTTTCAGGCAACGGTGGAATTATCAACATGTTGCTCAGGGGACGGCCATGAAAACCGTCGGGGACTTTTATCGGTGCCGTGGCTTGCTGTTTTGTGTAGTCACCTGACTTGTCTCGAAAATAACCTCCGTCGCCAAATGGATTAGCACAACCGACCAAAGATACAGCACATACTATTGTTGGTAGAGTTTTTAACACAGATTTCATTCGTTATTCCAACTATCAGGCCGGCTCAGGCTTAGCGACCGGTACAGAATTTTTGCTAATCAGCTTGGCCTGTGCCAATGCATGCTCAACATCACCCTGGCAGCCAGGGGATAAAGGGGTTAAAGGCAGGCGTATGCCTTCAGCGATCAGCCCCATCCTGTGCAGTGCCCACTTCACCGGGATGGGGTTTGGTTCGATAAACAGTTTCTGGTGCAGGTCGTTCAGCTGGCTATTAATGGTTTCAGCACTGCGGCGGTCACCGTTAATGGCAGCGTCGCACATGCGCCGCATGAGCTTGGGAGCGACATTATTGGTCACAGAAATCACACCGTTGGCACCCTGGAGCATCAGCTCCATGCCTGTGGCGTCATCGCCTGAATAGATGGCAAAGTCCTTACCGCACAAATCACGAATCCGCTTGCCCCGCGCCAGAATGCCTGTGGCTTCCTTAATGCCAACAATGTTGGGAATCTCAGCCAGCCGTGCCACAGTTTCCGGCAATAAATCCACCGCGGTACGACCTGGGACATTGTAAAGAATCTGAGGAATGTTCACCGCATCGGCAATGGTCTTGAAATGGCGGTAGAGTCCTTCTTGCGTGGGCTTGTTGTAATAGGGCGTTACCAGCAGGCAGGCATCAGCGCCCAACGCCTTGGCTTCTGCCGTCAGAATCAGGGACTCTTGCGTAGCGTTAGCCCCTGTGCCGGCAATCACGGGAATCCTGCCAGCAACCAGCTTAACGCTGCGGCGGATGACCTCACAGTGTTCCTGTAAGGTAAGTGTGGCGCACTCTCCCGTTGTCCCGGCCACGACCAGGCCATTGGTCCCTTGTTCTATATGATACTCTATTAAATTTTTCAGACATCCCCAGTCCAGCTCCCCATCTTCAAGCATCGGGGTGGCAAGCGCGACAAGGCTACCGGTTATCATCAGTAAACTCCAGTGAGTTATTAGGAGGGATGCCCTCAATACTACTGTTGCTCAAACAGCTTCTCAAGGCTCAACCCGGACATTTCACAAACTGCCCTGAAGATCACCAAAAGCATCGTGGCTTAACGGAACTTTTCGATGGCGCGCCGTACCGGTGTGGACGGTCGGTTGCGCAAAACTTTCCGGGAGCCGCAAGGGGCAAAGGAGGCCAGGAACATCTTTGTGAAATACTTGGGTTAACCCCTGCAACGCAGGTCTTTATTATAGGGCATTGTCCATGAAAGGGCTTGTTTTACTCTTAGGAGCCTGTCGGACTTATGCTTTCGAGCATAAGTCCGACAGGCTCCTAGCGAATAAACAGCAAGGTAAAGCAGCAATCCCTTGTCTATAATGGGTTGCCCCATCAACAATGGCACTGAAAAGGCGTACTAGCCGATATGCTTCAGTTATAAAGCAGATAAGGACGAGCTATGAGTTTATCCCTTGGTAAAAAGGTCACTGAGTTTACTGCTTTGGCGACCCGCGATAAAACCCTGACAACAGCCGATTTTGACGGCTGCAAGGTGGTGTTGTTCTTTTATCCGAAAGATAACACCCCCGGTTGTACCAGCGAAGCGCAGGCTTTTCGGGATCATTATGATGCCTTCAGCGCGTCCGGCACACTGGTTTTTGGTATTTCCCGAGACAGCTTGAGGACACATGAAAACTTCCGTGAAAAACACCAGCTACCTTTCGATCTGATTTGTGATGATGATGAAACCCTGTGTAACCTTTTTGACGTCATTAAGCTCAAGCGAATGTACGGTAAGGAATATCTGGGCATTGAGCGAAGCACCTTCTTGATTGACCGCAATGGTGTCATTCAACATGAATGGCGTAAGGTGCGTATTAAAGGGCATGTGGAGGATGTATTACAGGCAGCGCAGACCATTGACTAGGAGCCTGACCGAGAATAGCGCCCTTAGCGAGGATTACGAGAAATTGAGGATAAAAATTTCTGCTTCTGAGGATAATAGTGGGGCTATTTGACGAAGAAGCAGGAATTTTTAGACCAATTTGCTGCCACCGCAGTAGGGCAGTCTATTCTCGGACAGGCTCCTAGTTAACGGTGAAGTTAGTTATTGGTGAAGGGTGTTCGAGGTCGTAACCCGGGCGTGCCGTGACCAAAACCCCTCCATTATTTTCAGATGAGCGGCTTGATTGTCGCTCGTTCCCCTTGGCACCGATGAGCATGACAACCTGCCCATTGCACTTTATACTGCATACTGCCGAAAACAGAATGCTTTTGTTTTCCCACGGTTCCCCGGTTACGCATGTGACTCTCATCTGATCTCTTCGTCCCCTGCATTCTCTTTTTCTGCTTTCAGGTGACCTTTATGGCCTGCATGACTCGCGACTCTCTTCAGCTTATCCCACACCTGTTCGCAGTAAGATTCACATCAGACTGCCTTCCCGAGCCACCTGCTCATGCTACCGTGAACACTGCCATGCTATTAAGAGCAAGGGCAGGCGCAATCGAGTCATTCCATGGATCCAGTGACATCAGGTGTCCACAATAGGTGATTTAATTATGTATGAGTACCAGGTTGATGATTTTAATCCAGACGATTATCCTGGTGACAACCGCTATCAGCCTATATTCATGGCAATAGTCGAGGGCAACCTGGATCGGGTAAAAGAAATTGTAGAAAGAAACAAACCAGAGCACGTTAATCTTGAGTGTTGCGAATTTAATTATACGCCTTCGATAATGGCCGCCATGTATGGGAGATTAGAAATACTCAAATATTTGATTCGCAAAGGCGCAGACATTAACAAGATGGACTGTTTTGGACGTACGCCCCTGGAAGTAGCAGTAGATATCTACCGTGTAGACCTCACTACCAGAGAAGCCATGGTTGCCATACTGCTTCGCGCAGGCGCAAACCCGCTAATGTGTGACCCTCCATGTGAACCCTCTATGGTTAGAGCTATCAAAGTAGGCGCGGTAAATATTGCCAAAATGTGCCTGGAAAACGGTGCCTATTTTCAGAAAGAATGGGACGTTCCTTTTGGCCGTGATGTCACTGAGGAGCAAAAAGAGCATCTCAGGAGGCTGGTTAATACCCCCCTGAGCTTGAAAACCCAGGCCACCCTGGCTGTCAGGATGCTTGTCAACGGACATGAAACGCACCCAGAGCGGATACCCTGTGAAATAGTCCAAAAACTAAAACTCCCCCCAGAAATAGCCGCTGATTTGATGCTGATCTACCCACAAGAGGAAGAAAAAGAGTAAAGTCTGCTAACCACCCAGTCATGCTATTATCAAGACAACAGCATGTGCAGTGAGATTGTTCCATGGATTCAGTGACATCAGATATCAATAGAGGGTGATTTCATTATGTATGAGGTTCAAAGTGATGATTTTAACCCAGACGATTATCCTGGTGACAACCTCTATCAGCCTATATTCATGGCAATAATCGAGGGTAGTCTGGATCGGGTAAAAGAAATTGTAGAAAGAAACAAACCAGAGCACGTTGATCTTAGGTGTTGCGAGATGGATTATACGCCTTCGATAATGGCCGCCAAGTATGGGAGATTAGAAATACTCAAATACTTGATTCGCAAAGGCGCAGACATTAACAAGGTGAACGATGTTGGATTTACGCCCCTGAACGCAGCAATACATGCCAGCGATATAGACCTCACTACCAGAGAAGCCATGGTTGCCATACTGCTTCGTGCAGGTGCAAACCCGCTAATAGGGGGAGGGGATTACATATGTGACCCCCCTTTGAAAGCAGCTATCAAGGAAGGTGCGGTAAATATTGCCAAAATGTGCCTGGAAAACGGTGCCCGGTATCCGAAAGTCTCGGGGAGTCTCAAGTTTGGCTATGGGGTCGCTGAGGAGCAAAAAGAGCACCTCAGGAGGCTGGTTCATAACCCCCTGGACTTGAGAACCCAGGCCCTCCTGGCTGTCAGGATGCTTGTCAACGGAAGTGATACACGCCCAGAGCGGATACCCTATGAAATAGTCCAAAAACTAAAACTAGCCCCAGAAATAGCCGCTGATTTGATGCTGACGCACCCGAAATAAGAGAAAAAACAGGGGAAAAATGACTAAAGCCCGCTAATGCGAGGCGTTGCCAAGCGGGGCTAGCGTTCAACTTGCGAACGCTTACGGTAGTTAGAGAAGACGATGGGTATTAACTCCCAACAACCTGTTAAACGCCATTTAAACGACCGGCTTTTTAAACGACATTTGCAGTTTTATTGTAAAGATAGTGAACACCCGGTTAGTCTTGCGCTGTCTTATGATGGCAATGCCCCCATCAAAAGCAGGCCAAGTGGAGGCTTCTTCCCAATAAAAAAGGTCTAAACTGGTGTGAGTGCGCTGACTCTTTTTAAAGCGTGATGAAACAATGGTTTTATCCTTACACATACTGGCCTGGATATTTCACCAACATGTCTCTGGTCTCCCTTGCATCCTGGGATCCCTCTAAATTTTTGCTCAGTGAACCGGACACACCCGTCCGGCGCTCCATCACACCATTGGTCAGTGCCGCAATGTTCCTGGCGATCTTCAGGGCCGTTCAGGCAATGTCCGGGCGAGCTCAAGCTGGGGCAGTTCACTTTTCTGGCGTTTACGCTGTACTAAAGGTAAAAAATGATGAATAGACAAATGATGAATAGACGGTTGATTCAACGATCAGGCATGGGTAATCGTTTTTTTATGTCGGTTTTAATGATTACTTTAGGGCTGGTTTCGGCATTTTCGGTCAGTGCCTCGCCCGTGGGGGTGGCACATAAAATAGTGAAAGAAATTCCGGTAAGAGCCTATCCCGAAGGTGTCGCTTTTGCTTCGGGAAAACCTGAAGCTTATGTGACCCACACAAAGGAATTCATCGATGTGATTGATACGTCCAAACAACAGGTTATTGATAGCATCAAAGTCCCTGGTTTTGGTTTTACCCGGATTGTAACGACGAAAGATGGTGCCCACGCTTATGCCATCTATTTTAAAGAAAATAGCAACGATTGGGGCGTCGCGGTTATAGATACCGCAACCCACAAACTGGTAAAGACACTATCCACAGGGGAATACCGAGATCTCGGTCTTGCGATTTCGCCAGACGACAAGTATGTTTATGTTGCGGCCTCAGGTGGTCATTATTACCGCGATGCCCCTGGTGTCGTATTCATAGATACGGCAAAACAGGCAGTGGTAGCAAATGTGCCGGTTATTGATAAAGACGTGTGCGAGGGAAAGTGCTTCTTTCCACTGCCAGCCCTTAATGTCTCTCCAGATAATAACTATGTCTACGCGTCTTATGTTAACGGTACAGCTGTCATAGATACGCTAACGCATAAGGTTATCAGAAAAATACATTTTACTCCCGGTTATGAACCAAGAAGCGCTTTATCCCCCGATGGTCACACCCTGTATGTTGTTTCTGAGCAGGAGGCTTTTGCGGTCAACACCACAAGCGGCAAGATCATCACGTCTAATTTCGTTGTACCAGAACACGATTATTCAATAGGCGCTACCTTATCCCAGGACGGGTCTACGCTCTATGTGGTATCAGCTGATCAACGTGGCAAAAACACAGGCGCCATCGGGATAGTGGATGCTAAAAGCTTAAATGTATTACAAACCCTGACTGATATCGCGGCACCCAATGGACTGGGTTTTATGCCCAACAGTGTGAGTACCTTATATGTTACCAGTCGCAATGACAGGGTTTATATCATGGAATAATACCCATCGTCTTTTCTAACCCCGTTATGGGCATGGCTATCTCGTAGCCTGTCGGACTTAAGACAATTTTGGCCTAAAATCCAGAAAGCGCGAGAAAGCACGAGAAAGCGCGAGAAAGCGCGACAGGCTCCTGGGCTTCAACGCGGGACTTCCCCTCAGGTAGCCAGCGCGATAGGGGATTTAGAAAGCGCGATTAATATTACTGGTCCTGCCTGGAATCTATGCTCACCCCCACATCACTGACACTGGGCCAGACATTCATCACGGCTTTACACAGTGTTGCCAGTGGTATGGCAAAAAACACACCCCAAAAGCCCCACAGGCCACCAAAGACCAGTATAGCGATAATGATCGCCACCGGATGCAGGTTAACGGTTTCTGAAAATAATAAGGGAACCAGGACATTGCCATCAAGGGCCTGAATGATGCCGTAAACCACCATCAGCACCATAAAATCATTGGAGAATCCCCACTGGAAAAAAGCAATGATCGCCACCGGCAGTGTTACCACCGTTGCGCCAATGTAGGGAATGACGACGGAAAAACCAACCAGCAACGCTAAAAGAACGGCATAGTCTAATTCCAGAATTTCAAAAGCAATAAAACTAACCACGCCGACGATGGCAATTTCAATGGCTTTTCCGCGAATGTAGTTAGCCGTCTGCTCATTCATTTCATCGGCTACCTGATTAATCAGACGTCGGCGGGCAGGGAGTAAACTTCCGATCCAGGCAAGTAACTGCGCTTTATCTTTCAAGAAGAAGAAAATCAGAATGGGAACCAGAATGAGATAAATCAAAAGTCCCAATGCCCCCGGTAGCTTTGATAGTGAAAAGGACAGTACCCACTGCCCCAAACCTGCCAGACGATGACTGATGGTGTCGGCAATCACCACGGCCTGCTGTTCAGAGACAAACCCCGGGTACAGCTCAGGCAGACTCTTGAGCAGTTTCTGACCCACTCTGACCATATGGGGGATTTCATTTAACAGGTGGGTTATCTGTTCCCATAATAACGGGACAACCAGCAGTAAAAATACCAGTACAACGGCAATAAACACCGCAAAGACCAGATTGACCGCCAACAGATGCGGCAAGCCCTTACGCTCCAGGCAGTTAATCATGCCCTGCATTAAAAATGCCAACACCAGTGCGGCAATCACTGGTGCCAGCGTATACCCCAGGGTGAGCACAACAACAAAGCCCACAATCAGCAGCACCAATAGTACCAATGCCTCATAATCCGATAAATACCGGTGCAGCCAGTCTTTTATGATATTTAACATGCGCTCACCTGTTATTTATGTTTCAGCACGTAAGTGAACACGCCCAGGCGCTCTTCATTGACCAGCAGCCGGTGTCCTGCCAGGCGGGCAAAACTGGTAAAGTCACGCGCTGATCCAGGGTCTGTTGTTAGCACGCGCAGTGTCTGGCCTGAATTCAGTTGATTCATGGCTTGTTTGGCTTTCAGCAATGGCAGCGGACAATGGGCGCCTTTCAGATCCAGTTCAAGATCCACATGCATCATATGAGAGGTGAACTCCTTTAATCGTTGCAGAGGTATACCGCTAACAGTTTACAGATCCACTGAAACACTGAGAACCACTTATTGTTAACGCTTCCGCGCAAGGAAGTAAATCAGGCACATTCCCCTTGGCGCTCACCTTTGTCAACGACAGGCTTTCCGTTTCGTCGAACAACGTTAAAGACGCGCTGTTATTCATGGGAAGACCGTAACGCATACAGGCAAGCCCCGTTTTTGCGTGGATAAATGTATCCCGGTAGTGGGCTGAGTCTGTGATTCTTACTCCCACAGCCTCCTAGGAGCCTGTCCGAGAATAGACTACCCTACTGCGGTTGCGATAAATTGGTCTAAAAATTCCTGCTTCTTCGTCAAATAGCCCCACTATTATCCT